>CAYRLP010000130.1:0-7126 GCA_964424935.1 uncultured Bacteroides sp. | reverse complement strand
GCCCTGGCCATGGAGCGGTGGAACCTGCACAGGAGGATCGCCCTGAAATTGCTGATGCTGGTGGGAGTGAGCCCGAGCCGCATCCTGCTGGGATTTATGGCCACCTCGGCCTTTCTTTCCATGTGGATCTCCAACACCGCCACCACCATGATGATGATCCCCATCATGATGTCCATCGTGCTGAGCCTGGAGGAGACCCTGCCCCGCGGATCGGTCTCCAGGTATGCCACCGGGCTTTTCCTGGCCATTGCTTACAGCGCTTCTGTTGGAGGTATGGCAACCCTGGTGGGTTCTCCTACCAACCTGGTCCTTCCGCGCATTCTCACTCTACTGTACCCCGGGGCCCCGGATATTTCCTTTACCAGCTGGATGGTGTTTGCCCTCCCCATTTCAATGATCATGCTGGTCATGGTCTGGCTGGTGATTCACCTGCGATTCAGGCCCAGAGAGAAATGGGTGGGGATCGACCGGGATCATTTCCGGAAAGCCTACCGGAAGCTGGGCCCCACAAGCCGTGAAGAGCGCACTGTATTTATACTTTTCCTGATCCTGGCTTTTCTGTGGATCACACGTGCGGGAATCCAGTTGAACCATGTGACCATTCCCGGATGGTCGCACCTGTTCAATACCCCGGACTTTATCAATGACGGGACCGTTGCCATGCTGATGACCGTTATCCTTTTTATCATGCCTGCGGGTAAAGACCGGAAGGAACGGATCATGGACTGGAAAACGGCGCAGCGGATCCCCTGGAACATCGTGGTGCTCTTTGGCGGGCGTTTTGCACTGGCACTGGGATTCCAGTCGAGCGGACTCTCAGTCTGGTTCGGCGAGCAGCTTCACTGGACCAGCTCCATCAATCCCTACCTGATCCTGCTGGCTGTGGTCACGCTTATGTCGTTCCTGACTGAATTAACTTCCAACGTGGCATCCACCCAGATGCTGTTGCCGGTCTTTGCCAGCCTGGCAATCAGCAGTGGAAACAATCCTTTGTTCCTGATGATTCCTGCAACACTGGCATCGTCACTGGCCTTTATGCTGCCTACGGCCACGCCCCCCAATGCGATCATCTTCGGCACCAACCGGATCCAGATCGCCACCATGGTCCGCACCGGATTCATGCTCAACATGCTGGGTGTCCTATCCGTGACACTGGTTACCTGGCTGCTGGGCCAGCATGTCTATCACATTCTGCCAGGCATCCTCCCGGCCTGGGCAAGCCCCTGACCGGTTTGACGTATAATTCTTACTTAACTCATGACCATGCCTATGAATCTCCGCCAATTGCTCCTTATCGTCACCTCTTTTGCCATCGCCATGGGTTTCCTGGAAACTGCCGTGGTTGTCTATATGCGGGAAATCCTGTATCCCGGGGGATTTGAGTTCCCCCTCTCCCCCATCCCGGTGGACATGGCCCTTACCGAGTTGTTCCGTGAGGTGGCCACCCTGGTCATGCTCGTGAGCATCGGGTTCCTGGCAGGCAGGCGTTTCAGCACAGGATTTGCCTGGTTTATCTACAGTTTTGCCATCTGGGACATATTTTACTACTTCTTCCTCTGGCTGCTGCTGGGCTGGCCGGAATCGCTGATGACCTGGGACGTGCTCTTCCTGATTCCCACTACCTGGACCGGACCGGTACTTGCCCCCGTGCTGGTCTCCCTGACCATGATCCTGCTGGCCCTGGTGATCCTTCTCCGGGCAAAACAGGGCAGGGAAAGCCGCATCCCGGGAATGATCTGGGCCGGCCTGATCCTGGGATCTTTGATCCTGATCCTCGGATTCATCCTGGATTACACCCGGTACATGCTGGATCACTTTTCACTTTTCGGGATGATGCAGGTAAAAAATCCTGAAGTCCTCACCGTGGCCACCTCGTATATTCCGGACCGCTTTCCCTGGTGGATCTTCGTTCTGGGCGAAGTGGTGATCCTGGCCTCCACAGCCTGGTACTCCAGGAGGTCCACAGAATCCTCCTGAGGATTTTTAATTTTCACCCGCAGGTTGTAACTTTCATAAACTGAAAGTTCAGACATAAACGCTAATCTATGAACGAGAAATTCTTTGAACAGGAGTTGTATACCAGAGAAGACTACACTGAGAAGCCGCTCCCGGTGGGCGAATACGACCACTGTACGTTCAGGGACTGTAATTTTGCCGGTTCCGATATTTCCGAATGCCTGTTTATCGATTGCACCTTCAAGGGATGCAACCTGAGCAATACAAAAGTAAAAAACACATCTTTTCAGGAAACCCGCTTCCAGGAATGCAAGATGCTGGGATTCCGTTTCGATGAATGTGAGCAGCTGGCAATGACCGTCCGATTTGACAATTGCCAGCTCGATCATTCCTCCTTCTACCAGGTTAAACTGAATCACACCATGTTTACACAGACCTCGCTCCGGGAAGTGGACTTCACCGAAGCGGATCTGCGCAATACCATTCTGGACCGTTGTGACCTGCTCCAGGCTGTCTTTGAGCACAGCAACCTGGAGCGGGCAAATTTTTCCTCTGCCCTTAACTACTCCATTGATCCGGAAAACAACCGGATCCAGGGGGCCAGGTTTTCGCTCCCTGCAGTCGTAGGACTGTTAGACCGATATAATCTCGTAATCCAGGAATCCCCAGACCATGAAGAAGAACAAACTGACACGTAGAAAATTTATTTCAAGCACCTCGGCCGGTGCCGCAGCCGCCATGCTTTCAACTCCCCTGTTTACCAATGCCGGATCGGGAAGTAGCTCCGGACTAGCCCTGCGGGGCGGGAACCCGGTACATACGGGGGACTGGCCCCAGTGGCCCGTCTGGAACCCTGAGGCCGAAACCCCCATGCTGACATTGCTGAAAAGCGGGAACTGGTACCGGGGTGACGGCAATCAGTGCAAGGAGTTTGAGCAAGCCTATGCGGAACTGATCGGGGCCAGGCGCGTGATTGCCACGGCCAGCGGAAGCACCGCCCTGGTCACCTCCCTCCATACCATCGGGGTGGATGCCGGCGACGAGGTCATCGTCTCCCCCTTCACCTTTATCGCCACATACAACGTGGTGTTCAACCAGAAAGCACTTCCGGTATTTGCCGATACCGATCCGGAGACCTTTACCATCAATCCACATAAGATCGAGGAACGTATCACGGACCGGACCACCGCCATTCTCCCGGTGCACATCTGCGGACTTCCGGCTGACATGAACCGGATACTCGCCATCGCGGAAAAACACAATTTGCCGGTCATTGAAGATGCCTGCCAGGCCTGGCTGGCCGAATATGACGGCAAAATGTGCGGGACCCTGGGAGACCTGGGCTGTTTCAGTTTCCAGAATTCCAAGCACATCCCTTCCGGCGAGGGGGGAGCCATTGCCGGAAGCGACGATGCCCTGATGGACCGTTGCTATGCCTACCATAACTGCGGCCGTCCCCATGGTGACACCATGCGGGGGATGGGACAAAATCCCGTACGTGGATGGAACAAGCGGATGACCGAGATACAGGCCGGCTTGCTCCTCACCCAGATCGGAAGGGCCCGCACCGATGCGGACAGGCGCCTGGAAAATGCCCTGTACCTTGATTCCAGGCTGAAAGAGGTCCCGGGGATCGTCCCCTACAAACTTTCCGACGGAGCCACCCGTTCAGCCTACCATCTCTACCCGTTCCATTACAAGAAAGAGTTCTTTGACGGCCTGCCCAGGCACAAGTTTATCGCTGCCCTGAGGGCCGAGGGGATCCCCTGCGGGGAAGGTTACGGACAGCAGTATTTTGACGGATTGATCGAGGAAGGGATCAGCTCCCGCGGATACAAGCGGCTTTTTTCCAAAGAGCGGCTCAAGCGGTACCGGGAAGAACTGCATGACCTGCCGGACAACGACCAGCTGGCCATGGAAGCAGTCTGGTTCTACCAGAACATGCTGCTGGCCGGGCAGAAGGACATGGACGACATCGTAAATGCCATACATAAGATCTACGAAAACAGGGAACAACTGCTTTAACCCATTCTGAATCGCAATCGCCTATGACCGACCAGCAATGGAATGACCTTAAAGACGTGATTCGGGGTGAGACCCTCTCCCCACTTCCCGTGGGATTTATTATTGACTCGCCCTGGCTGCCCAACTGGTACGGGATCGATATCCTGGATTACTTCACCAGCGACCGGTTGTGGCTGGAGGCCAACCTGAGTGCCATGGAGTATTTTCCCGGAGTCATTTTCCTGCCAGGTTTCTGGGCCGAGTACGGCATGTGCAGTGAGCCCTCCGCCTTCGGCGCGCGTTCGGCCTTTCCTCAGAACGAGTTTCCCCATGCCTTCCCCAATCTGCGTTCACCGGAGGAAATCGCCTCCCTGACGGTACCCGATCCGGTCAGGGACGGGCTGGGGCCTCTGATGCTCAACCGGCTCAAACTGAACCAGTCGCAGATCGAGAAGGCGGGACACCGGATCCGCTTTTCGGTGTCGCGCGGACCCCTCAATATTGCCTCCTACCTGATGGGTGCCACCGAACTTATGATGGCCCTGATGACCCACCCGGATGAGGTTCACAAGCTGATCCGTAAGATCACCGATTATCTGCTAGCCTTTCATGATCACCAGGCTAAACTGTTTCCCTCCATAGATGGTATCCTGCTGCTGGATGATCTCATCGGATTCATGGGAGAGGACCAGTTCCTGGAGTTTGGGTTCCCTTATTTCAGGGAGCTCTATGACTGCGACCGGTCCGTGAAGTTCCTGCACAACGATGCCGACTGCAAGGAGTCGGTTCGCCACCTGCCGGAAATGGGAGTCAACCTCTTTAACATGGGCTTCGAAACCGATCTGAACCAGTTGAAGAAACTGACCGGCCACCGGGTAACCATGCTGGGGAACATTCCGCCCCGGGATGTGCTGGCAGGCGGGTCGGCCCGAGAAGTGAAAGAGGCAGCCCTGAAGCTGATTCGGGGATTAAAGGATCCCTCCCGGGTCATCTTCTCCTGCGGGGGAGGAATGCCTCCCGGGGTCAGCTCCGAAAATCTGACTATATTTATCGAGACCGTACAGAATTTCAAATCCTGAATCCCGAACCCTATTAAAATGCATAGTCATGAAAACTTATCCATGGGCCCCTGTTGTGGCCATCGTCCTGTTTCTGGCCTCCTGCACCCAGTCACAGAACAGGACATCCAACCAGAAAGATACTTCCGTGTTTACCCCGCTTGAAGGAAAAGCGGTGCTGATGAATCTGGATCCGGGTCATTTCCATGCGGCCCTGGTTCAGAAAACCATGTATGAGTCGGTCGATCTGGTGGTCTATGTCTATGCGCCCGAAGGTCCCGAAGTACAGAGCTACCTGGATCAGATCGAGGCCTACAATACCCGGGAGGAGGATCCCACCTCCTGGAAGGAGCAGGTTTACACCGGGGACGATTACCTGGAGAAGATGCTTTCGGAAAAGCCCGGTAACGTGATGGTGGTCTCGGGCAACAACGCCCGGAAGACCGAATACATCCTGAAAGCCGTCCAGAACGGGATCCATGTACTGGCCGACAAACCCATGGTGATCACTCCGCAAAAGTTCTCCATGCTGGAAGAAGCCTTTTCCACCGCCCGGGAAAAAGGGGTCCTGCTCTATGATATTATGACCGAGCGGCACGAGATCACCACCATCCTCCAGAGGGAGTTCTCCCGGATCCCGGAGGTATTCGGGGAGCTGGAGACCGGCAGCGAGGACCTCCCGTCCATTACCAAAGAGAGTGTGCACCACTTCTCCAAGATCGTTTCCGGAAATCCCCTGATCCGGCCGCCCTGGTTTTTCGATACGGATCAGCAAGGCGAAGGGATCGTGGATGTGACCACCCACCTGGTGGACCTGGTGCAGTGGGAAGCCTTCCCCGGAGTGATCCTGAGCAAGGAGGATGTGCAGATCCAGAACTCCAAGCGGTGGACCACCGCCATGACCCCAGAAATGTTTAAAAAGGTCACGGGACTGGATGCCTACCCCCACTACCTGCAGAAAGATGTGGATGGAACTACCCTGCGGGTATACTCCAACGGCGAGATCAACTATACCATCAAAGGGGTGCATGCCCGGGTCCGGGTGATCTGGAACTTTGAGGCCCCGGAAGGAAGCGGGGACACCCACCATTCGGTGATGCGGGGTTCCCGTTGCCAGCTGGAGATCAGGCAGGGTGAGCCCGAAGGCTATCAGCCAACCCTGTACATCATGCCCACCTCCACCGATTCGCCCGATCAGGTCCGGCAGGATCTGGACGTGGCATTTCAGCAGGTGGAAGCGAAATATCCCGGGATCGCCCTTTCCGAGATCGATGAGCTCACCTGGCAGGTGAAGATCCCCGACTCCTATAAAGTGGGACACGAGGCGCACTTCGGACAGGTAACGGAGGATTTTCTGGATTACCTGTCGGAAGGCAGCCTGCCGGACTGGGAAATCCCCAACATGATCGTGAAATACTACACTACCACCGAAGCGCTGAAACAGGCCTTTGATATGAAATAGCCCCGTCACGGAACCGGTTCCCACGGCCGGAGCGGTCCGCAGCGGACCGCAGGATCTACTCCACCACGATCTCCTTGTACAGATGGAGCTCGCCCAGCCAGATATACCCATAGCGCTGCTCGAGTTCGTTCTGCTCCACCTGGAACTGCAGGCCCGGGAATCCGAAACTGGCCCAGTAGGTGCCCGGGGGGACCACCTCGAAGCTGGTATAGTTCAGGGTGATCATCACATAATGGTGGCCCTCAAGGAGCGACATCCACTCCAGGTCCCACGAATCCCATGGCTCGGGCTGGATATACTCGGTCTGGTGGGTGTAGGTGTCATTGGTTTCCTGGTTCCGCAGGTAGAGCCCGTTGGTGAAGTAGTGGTACAGACCCATTCCCATTTTGTCCGGATCCAGGTAGTAGTAGTTATCCTGGTCGCGGGTGCTCAGTTTCAGTTTCAGCACCAGCTTTTTCCGGGGCCCAATTGCGATGCTCTCGATCTCGCACCGGAGCCCGTCCCGGTACTGCCCGTACTTCTTCAGGGCCTCCACGATCCGGGGATCCTCCCGGGCATCGTCCAGCTCCCCGGTAAAGATCTGCAGGGGAAAGATCTGCTGGATGGAGATGATATGGTCCTCATAAAAGGTGGGATCGGTCCAGAT
>CAYRLP010000129.1:1063-7134 GCA_964424935.1 uncultured Bacteroides sp. | reverse complement strand
GTTCAGGTCTGACAGGAAATGAATGTGTCTTTCCTGGAAATAGGAGTTTTCCGATTTCAGCAGCTGTATCATCAGCTCCTTCACCGGCCGCACCGATTTCCGCAAATAAGAAACCTCGGTCTTGAGCTTGTATATTTTTTCCACCAGGGATTTTTCCGGATTCAGGAAAATACTGTCTTCCATGGATTCAATTTCCCTCCCGATGACTTCGATCACCTGGATGTAATTGTCGACAATGGTATCCAGCAGGGCATAGGCCAGGTAATCCGCATCGAAAAGCCGTGAGTTCTTATTGGCTGTGCGGATCCGTTGCCTTACCGGATTGAATACATCACCGGTTTGCTCCTGGAGCGTCAGTACAAAATGTTCTCCCAGGATCAGGGTGAACTGCTCCGCGGTAATCATCCGGATCTCTTCATCGTATTTCAGCATTTTCAGGATCATTGCATCGTATTGTTCCCCGTCCTCGTACTTGGGCCGCTGATCCGTATTCATGATGTCTTCCAGGACCAGGGGATGAAGCCCGAAGATCTCTCCGATCCGGTTCATAAGGTCCTTGTCGTGGATCCCGAAAATATTGATCCAGGTTACAGTACCCGGATCCTGGAGGTTTTTCGCTTCCCCGATGTCGGACAATTCCTTTTCCACAAGCTGCTCCCGATTGTATTCCATGAGGTTGATCACCGCACGATCCATCTTCTGATTCCCGATCAGGATCAGGGATCCCGGTATCTGTCCCTTGGAGGCTTTCCGGTCTGTAATAAATCGAGCCATGATTAGTCTGTTGTTTTAGACTTCTCCGGTTCAGTACCTTCGTCTTTTGTGGCCGAAGCAGGAATGATCAGTCCAACGATCAACCCGACGGCAAAACAGATAAACAGCAGCAGTGCCCTGGGTATGCTGAGATCCCAGAACCAGAATTTGATGTCCACCGTTGCGGTGTTCTGCAGAACGAAAATGATCAGCAAAATAAGTAGAAGGATGATGATGATAATCTTTGTTTTCATGGTCGTATAATGTATTAGTTCATATTCAGAGCAGGCCCTTCTCCTTCAGTGATTCCCTGATCTCATTATGATATTGCCAGAACTTTTCCTGAATATCGCTCAGGATCTGCTGAAATTCAGGGAGGCCGGCTACTTTTTCGAACAGGGGATCATCCATTCCCAGGAACAGGATATACCAGTAGGGGTATTTCTCCTGCCTGGAAAACAACTTCATATTTTCAAGCGCTTTCAAAGTATCCCCGTAATAGGCATAATAGGCAGCCAGGCTGAGGTGCTTGTATACCGATTCATTGCTTTCAGCATATTCCAGGTATTCCCGGAAATATTGTTCCGATTCTTCCTCCCTTTCAAGCCTGGAAAGGGTGAGACCGATCTTGGCCTTCTCCCCCTGGTAAAGATCCAGTCCTTCCGCTTTCAAAAGTTCCTCCATCCTGGAGAAATAGGTGTAGGCATCTTTATAATCTTTCATATAATAGCAGATGACCCCCAGTTCCTTCAAGATGTCATACCGGGACGAATCCTCCTTCAGCAATTCGAGGAGCCGGTCCCTGGTTGTTGGAAGATCAGCACCTCCTGCAAACAGGATAAAGGCTCTCAGGAGCCCGGCATAGAGGTTATCCGGGTTGTACTGAAGAGACAGCTCCACATACTTTCCCGCTTCATTAACAAACCCGGTCTGCATGAGTGCATTGCTCACGTGCAGGTAGATATAGCTGGCGTCCGAGGAGTCATGGGCGGCTATATCAAGGTCAATTCCCAGCAAAGCGTACTGCAGGTACTTTTCGGTATTGGGGACATATCTGGTATAAAAATCGGACAGGATATTGATAACCATGGAAGAGTTGGGATGGTACTCCAGGGCCTTTTCGAGGTAGGGCAGGGCCAGCTCATACTCCTCCCTGTCTATATGGTATAAGGCTTTGGCAATCAGGCTTTGAGGCAGTTTGGGATCCAGGAACATCGCTCTATCCGCATAAAGATCAATCTCTTCTCCATAATGCTTCTCCAGCTGGTACATGTCCAGCAAGGCATAGGAAATGGAAATATCCGCATAGGCCAGGGCAAACTCCGGATCCACCTCCGTGGCCTTTTCAAACAGGGGGATGGCTTCAAGCAGTCCCGGGCGGGTATTGCGCCGAAAGGCCTCCATGGCCTTCAGGTAATAATCATAGGCTTCCAGGTTGGCGGTGGGGATCTTCTCAATCTGTTCCGCCTCTTCCGGGGTGATGATGGCCTCGATCTCCCGGGCGATGCTCCGGGCCACCTCCTGTTGCAGTTCAAAGATATCAACGGCTTTTCTTTTGTAACGTTTGGCCAGCAGATGTTTGTCGGTGTTTGCTTCAATCAACTGGATGTTCAGCAGAATCTCATCCCCGATTTTTTGTCCGCTGCCTTCCACCACGTAATTGGCATTTAATTCCCTGGCAATCTCCGGGATGGTCCTGGACTGAGTCCGGTATTTTTCTACCGAGGTCCGGCTGATCACCCGCAGGTCCTCGATTTTTTGCAGATTTTCCAGTATGGATTCCATCAGTCCATTGATGATGTAGATGTTGGTGGAGTCATTACTGTCGTTTTTAAACGGAAGTACCGCAATGGATTTCTCCAGGGAATCCACGGAGGCACCTCCGGGTTTCACCACGGCAAGAAGGAAAACCACTGCTGAAACGAGCAGCAGGACTGAACCGGTCAAAAACATCCAGTTTAATCGGGGTTTTTCCTGACGTTCGGGTTCAGGCTCCTCCTCCCGTTTCCCGACCTCACCGGGGGGATATCCGTAATGTTCCCGGAAACACTTGATAAAATAGGAAGTACTGCCGAATCCCACCCTGTAGGAGATTTCGGATACGGTCTGATCCCCCTGCCTGAGCATCTCCATGGCGTTTTTCAGTCGGACCTGACTGATAAACTGGCTCACAGAAAGCTTCGTATCCTTCTTGATCCTTCGAAGCAGGTTGGAGCGGCTCATGCCTATTTTTGAGGCCAGTTCAGATACACCGAACTGTTCATTGGAAAGGTTTTCTTCAATAAGACCGGTGACCTTCTTAATAAATTCGGATTCTCTGTAGACGGAATCAGGCATATGCTTAAAACTTGGCAGAGTCCCGTTGATTTGAAGCAAAAGATACAAATTATGGCTAAGGCATCAAATTGATCCTCTAATACAATCCAAAACCCTGCTTGCATCAAAATTTATACAGATGCGTCATAGTTGCTACCCGGTCCCCAAACTTCACACATTTGGCCGCCCCAGTCATAGGCTTTGCGCCACCGATTGCCGGACCTTTACAATAACGAATTACACACATTAAAACAGATATAAAATGAAAACATTCAACGTAAATTTCAAGAACAGCATCTGGAATGCAATTTTGGCAGCATCGATAGTCATCATCTCCGGATGCGGAAGCGGAAACGAAGATTCCGGCTCTGATGCCAAGCAGGGTGCAGAGCAGCAGGCAAACGTGAAAGCCCCCACAGAGGATCTCTTTACTGCCACCTTCCTGGGTGATCTGGAGGCAGTTCAGCAGCACATACATGCCGGAACGGACCTGAACCAGCGGGAACCGACCATGGGTTCCACCGCGCTGATCTCGGCGGCCGTGTTCGGCAAAACAGAGGTCGCCAGGACCCTTATTGAAGCCGGAGCCGATGTAAACCTCCAGAACCAGGAAGGATCCACCGCGCTTCATACGGCAGCCTTCCTTTGCAGGACCGAGATCGTCGAAATATTGCTGGCCCACGGGGCGGATACAAACCTGCAAAACATCTACGGTTCCACTGCCCTCGCATCCGTAGTGGGCCCGTTCAGCGAGGTGAAGGAGATCTATGATGAATTCAGCAAGGCACTGGGTCCCCTGGGACTGAAACTGGACTACAAACAACTCGAGGAAACCCGTCCCATTATTGCGGAAATGTTGCGTAAGTCAGATTCATAAATTAAACGAAAATGAAAACAGTGGAAAGAAGATATGATATTGACTGGTTGAGAGTGATAGCCATTGGCCTGTTACTGGTGTATCACATTGGGATAGGCTTTCAGCCCTGGGGCGTGTTCATCGGGTTCCTGCAGAACAATGAGTCGCTGGAATCCTTATGGCCTGCCATGTCCATGCTGAATGTGTGGCGGATCCCTCTGCTGTTTTTTGTATCGGGAATGGGGGTAAGTTTTGCCATCGTGAAGCGCAGCTGGAAACAACTGCTTCTGGAAAGGGCCCGGAGAATCGGCCTGCCTTTTGTATTCGGTATTCTGGTCATCGTGCCCCTGCACCTGCTTATCTGGCAACTTTACTACCACCAGGATCTGAGGTATGCACCGCATCCGGGTCACCTTTGGTTTCTGGCCAACATTCTTATATATGTCCTGGTGTGGTCGCCTCTTTTCTTCTATCTGAAGAAAAATGCCAACGGAAAGCTGGGGAGAGGAATCAGGCGCCTGTTCAGCCAGGAATCCTATGAAATGTATGCTATGACCCTGCATGGCCTGTTGCTGGGCCTGCTGGCGTTCCTGTTCGGTTTTCTGGTCGTTTTCAGCGGAGATGGATTCTGGAACATGGTGGTCAGCTGGAGGTGGGCTCTTCTTTCCCTGGCCGCCGTGCTCTATATTCTCCGGTTTACGGTATTTCACCTGACAGCCCCCGTGTACTACTCCGCCGTGGAATCCTGCGCCTGGATATTTGCCGTATTCGGGCTGGCCCGCAGATACGGAAACCACCCCGGTCCCGCATTAAAATACCTGGGACCGGCTGCCTACCCGGTGTACATCCTGCATATGATCTACCTCTACCTGGCGTCCTACCTGTTTTTTCCCATGAATATATCCCCGTGGTTAAAATTCATCATGGTGGCTGTATTCACATTCATCGGGTGCTTCGCCAGCTACGAGCTGATCCGAAGGGTCTCTTTTCTGAGACCCCTGTTTGGACTGAAGGCTTCCGTAAGAAGAAGTGAAAAGCCGGTTTGGAATACTATGTGGAAGCCCGTAAATTGAGCTCTCCAAAGAATGAATGTGGGAAAAGATGGAACTTCAGGTTCACATAAATGACATATCGGAGACGGCCTTCCTTACTCTACACTGCCATGCCCTGGACGCACAATCATCCAGGCCCCTTTTAAATGATACCAGTGCCGTCGAGACGCTGGAACTCCTGAAAACCTATTTCGCCTCTTCGGACCGGCGCCTGCACAAAAAACTGTTTGAGAACAGAATAAAATCCAGCCTTATTGCACCTACGGTACTGCGAGCAAGAAGGTACGATCAATACATTCGCTCCTTTCTAGAAAAGAATCCGGAGTCGGCGGTGGTCAATATAGGGTGCGGTCTGGACCACCGGTTTGAACGGGTGGATAACGGAAGGATCCACTTTTTTGACCTGGACCTGCCGGATATTATGAATATAAAGAAACAAATCTTTCCGGAGAAGGAGCGGTATACCCAGATTTCTGGGTCGGTTTTTGACTTTGCATGGACCAGCCGCATCCGAAGCGATCATGTGATCCTGGTGGCGGAAGGCGTGTTTATGTACTGCAGGGAAGAGGATGTGAAAATGCTCTTTGCAAAGCTGCAGGAGCGGTTCACAGATCCGGAAATTGTATTTGAGGTGTTCAGTTCCAGATGGCTCATGGGATGGAGAAAAAGAATCATGGAGTTCAAATTGAGAAAAGAACTGAAGCTGGGGGAAGGAACGACTTTCCGGTTCGGTATTCCAGACAGCGATGCCATTGAAAAGTGGGCTCCGGGTATGAAACTGATCGGTGAATGGTCCTACCTGGACTGCGAGGAGCTGGATTCCTTCTTCCTGAAACGGATGAGAAAGAACGACCGAATCCGGAAGCTTCAGTGGACCGTTCATTACCGACTGGGGAAGCAAAGTCCGCTGCAGGCTCAGTTCCCGGAATCCGATACATAAAAGGAGGAAGGCTGGGTTACCTTGCCGGACATCGCATGGTGGATATAGGGGACGATAGCATCGTTCATCCGGTCGCTGGTGCCATCGTAGGTGAGTGTGACCACGGGAATCCCCGTCAGTTCCCTGATCCGTTGGGTCATGGCTTCAGTAACCA
>CAYRLP010000129.1:0-1053 GCA_964424935.1 uncultured Bacteroides sp. | reverse complement strand
TAGTTCTCCTTCAGATAGAAAATTTTCAGGATGTTGTCATAGGATTCTCCTCCATGAAGGGGGTCAATGTAAAAATCCTTCAGATATTTCTCCAGGAGCCGGGGCTTAATCACCGGGGCCGGTCCCAGGTGTCTGGCAAAGGGCTTGTAATAGCGTTCATCCATGAATTTAACCACATAGAGCAGGGCCCTGTTTACGCTGGTTTCCAGGTACTCGCCCCGTTCCTGGGCCCTCCGGAACATATTCTCGATGGTGATCTTCGTGTATTCATGATAAGGGGTAATAAGCGCCTCTCCCCCGGCCTTTTCAATGGCCCCGATCAGTCCCTGGTTCATGGTGTCGTTGTCCCGCACATAGAGGTCCCCGAAAATGGCCGCCTGGGGCTTGCGGTAGGACCGGTCGTATTCGATATCATCCACCAGGGCCATCCCTTTTTCGATGGCCTGTTCCAGGGACAATTTCCCCAGAAATGCATCAAGCAGGATCCGGTGCACCTCCCTGAACGCTTCATTGGTACGGCCCGGGATCCGTTCATAGGGACGGATGCGGCAGGCGGTCTTATGGAACAGTCCCCCCAGCATATAAGCGAAATAGGCATAATAGGTGACCTTGATGGAAATATCACGGTGGGTGATCTTACCGGTGTATATAGAGGTCTTTTCAAGCCCCTTCCCGTAATTTTCCATGATCTTTTTGATGTAGTAGGGGTACTGTCTCAGGTTACAGCTGATGTAGCCTTCGGCCATCCAGAGAGTGGTCCTGGATGGTTCAAGCTGGTGTTTTTCGATATAATCGATGCAGTTCTGGGCAATAATATTGATGGGCAGGCACTGCCCCGTGTTGTGTACCATGCTTTTCCTGATTCCCAGCTCGCTCGGTTCAAGCAACCTTGCGTCTATTCCGGCTCTGCGAAGGTTGGCCACCACCAGGGGACTCACAAAATTGTCCCAGTTGGGCATGAGGAGGGTTTTTTCGCCTACCCGGTTTTCCACGCGCGGGAGCAGGGACCCAAGATCCGGATCGGGTATCGGAACCCCTGAACCGGCGTGGTTC
>CAYRLP010000128.1:5450-7146 GCA_964424935.1 uncultured Bacteroides sp. | reverse complement strand
TATGCGGCCTGCAGATGCAGACCATTTTTCGGTACCCGCTTGCCGGACCCTATGTGCTGGGAATCTGTTCAGGGGCAAGTTTCGGAGCCGCACTGGTGGTAGTGGGAGCAGGGGCGGCAGGGATTGTTGCCACCTGGAGCCTGGCCTTGGCTGCCTGGATCGGGGCGGGGACCGTCATGTTGCTGCTCCTGTTTGTATCCTTCCGGATCAAAGATATGATGACCATTCTGATCCTGGGCATTATGTTCTCGAGCGGACTGGCGGCTGTTATCAGCATTATGCAGTATTTCAGCCAGGCTTCCGCACTGAAGTCTTTTGTGATCTGGAGCATGGGCAGCCTGGGAAATGTGACCGGAACACAACTCTCCCTGATGGCCTGGGTCATTCTTCCGCTACTGGTGCTCTCCCTGACCTTTTCCAAGGTCCTGAACGGCCTTATGCTGGGGAGGAGTATGCCCGTACCATTGGGGTCAGCGTTCGCCGCGCACGATTCTTAATTTTTTCAACCACCAGCATTCTGGCCGGTACAATCACCGCTTTTTGCGGTCCCATTGGATTTATAGGAATAGCCGTGCCGCATATGGCCAGGTTCCTGCTGAACAGCTCCGATCACAGGGTCCTGATACCCGCCAGCATGCTCACCGGCCAGGTAGTGCTGGTATTCAGCGACATTGTATCCCGATTGCCCGGATCCGAGCAGCTGCTGCCCATCAATGCCGTTACCTCCTTAATTGGGATACCCGTGGTAATCTGGCTGGTGGTTATAAACCGAAAAGCGCAATCACTCTGATGACAGGGACCGGGACGGATCATATCGTATCGCTGAAGGATTTCGCCATAGGACATCAACGGGATCAGGAACTTCTGGGCCGCATCAATCTGACTGTGGACCGTGGGGAGATGGTGGCTCTGATCGGACGGAATGGCTCAGGGAAAACAACCCTGTTGAAATCGATGATCGGTTTGCTCCTCCCGCTGAAAGGCAGCTGCCTGCTGGATGGCCGGCCACTGGAAGAATTCAGCCTTCCACAAAGGGCAAAGAAAGTCAGCTTTGTATCTTCCCAGCTGGTTCAGGTGCCATCCCTGACCGTTGAAGAACTGGTAAGCCTGGGCCGCATGCCCTATACAGGCTGGACAGGGAGCCTGTCGGCCCTGGACAGGAACCGGGTAAGCCATGCACTCGGTGAGGTACAGCTGGACGCTTTTAAAACGAGGAAACTGGACTGCCTGAGTGACGGAGAGCGTCAGCGGGCCCTGATTGCTCGGGCATTTGTACAGGACACCTCCCTGATGGTCCTGGATGAACCCACTGCTTTTCTGGATATTCCCAATACGTTTGATCTGATACGTCTTCTGAGAGGGTTCGTGGATGCAGGCAGGTCCATTGTCTATTCCACGCATGACCTGGAGACGGCTCTCCAGTGTGCCGATAAACTATGGGTGATCCACGAAGGAGAGATCCTGGAAGGTGCTCCGGAGGACCTCGGACTTTCCGGGCTTTTCAGCAAGCTGTTCTCTTCATCCGGCATCCGCTATAACACGAATACAGGAAGGTTTCTTGTTCCCGGCAGGTTGCGGGGGGAAATCAGCCTTGACGGGGAAAAGGGGGAACCGGAAATATGGACCCGTAATACATTGGAGCGCCTTGGATTCCATATATCTGAAAATCAGGCGTTGACGGTACGGATAGAAACCA
>CAYRLP010000128.1:434-5440 GCA_964424935.1 uncultured Bacteroides sp. | reverse complement strand
CCGCAGAAGGGTTACACTGGATCTGCACCGGTAAGAACAAAACCATGCGTTTTGCCACGCTTCATTCCCTGGCGCGATTCTTGACCCACAATTAATAATTCAGTAATTTGCTCCCTTAACTAAACTTCCAAACAATGAAGGTGAAACGCATAATTGCTTATACATTATCCGTCCTGGTATTGCTCTTTTCAGCGGTAGCCATCCTGGGAATATGGGATGTCATAGATATCGAATACCTTATCTCACGGATGTTCAAGTCCCTGATGGTTATTCTTGCGGCTGCCGCCGTAATCGTTTTGATTTTTTCCATCCTGGACCGTCCGGAACGGGTGGAGCGGGTGGAGCGGAGGCCACCCGAGGAACCCTAGCCCAGCATCCGAAGGATCTTTTCCGCACTGGCTCTGTTCGAATACACCTGCAGAGCCTTTTTTCGTTTCCGGATTTCCGTTTCCATGAAGGGCGTTTCCATCAGTTCCTGGATCTGCGTACCCAGTCCACGGCCTGTCCGGGCCATGATGCAGAGCTGTTCCAGGCCGCTTCCTGTAACCATTTCCCGGTTGACCAGGCAATGCCTGCCTGCATAAAGCGCATGCAGGAGTTTAAGTTTGATCCCGGTTGCCTGCCGTGTAAAAAGGAGGTTGATATGGGCCTGGCTGATAAGCCGGTCAAGTTCCGCATCCGTGGGATCCGGTACAAGCCTGATATGGGGATAAAGGGCCAGTTTTTTTCGGAAGCGGGAGGTGGGACCTTTTCCGGCCACAACCACCTGAAAGGGTAGACTGGATAGCTCTTTCCCGGCCAGGCTGAGGATCATTTCCGAATTCTCCGCAACACTTAGGTTTCCATGATAGAGGATGTAGTTTCCTGAGCCCGGAACCGGGCTTAACTCCTCGAACCGGTGAAATGCCGGAATGAATGTTGCGTCTCCATAGTTCTTCCGGAAGTAGTCCGCCTCATGCCTGGCTATACTCAGGATGTGGTCGGCATGATGCAGGATCTTTTCATACTGTTTCAATTTGCCGGCTTCCAATACAAAAAAGAGTTTCTGCATGGGATCTTTCGTTGATCCTGCAAGCCCCCTGTAATAGTGATGTTCAATGTTATGGGTTCTGACCAGGGTCCGTTTCTTTGCTCCTGCGCACAATCTCAACATTCCTGTGGTATGCAGTCCTTCAAAAAGTACAGGAAATGGGTCCATGAGAAGATTATTTGGCATAGAATTTGATACTCTTGTGATGACAATGTATGGATCGGAGTGAAACAGATATTTCAATCCCTTTTTCCGGGAATAGTAATAGACTTTGAAGCAAAGATCCTCCAGTTCTTTGGAATGTGAGCGCCCGTATTCAAAACAATGAAGAATAATGCGGACTCCGGCCTGTGTAAGTGCCTTCAATTTAAAGTATATGTCGATAACCCCCCCGTAGTCGGCAGGCACAGGGATATTAAAGGAGACTATGTGCAGAAATGGAGAAGACATTTTAAACGAATCAGGCCAGGTGCAGTCTAATTGTTAAAGATAGGGCAAAAAATATTAACATATTTTAATGAAATTTTTGACAAATTAGTGCAACTTTTTTTCAAATTGCACGTTAATAAAATGTAGAAACATTATTGATTATCAATCAGATAATTTCGTTCTTTTAATTCTACATTTCTTTTCATAGATTTAGTTTTAGGGTTAGTTTAGTTTAAAGGTCCCTCTGCGCCCGCAGGGGGATCTTTTTTTATACCCGCGTGGATAAACGGAATCAGCGCATTCCTGACACATGGTAAAAGATCATTTTTTATCTTTGCATTTCATAAATCGGAAATGCATAGAATCGATCAAGAAATCAGGCGTCTTGTCGTGGAGGCGGTTCAGGCAACATGGAATGCTCCACCGGTAGAGGAACAGGTCCAGATCCAGAAAACCAGGAGGGAATTTACAGGTGATTTCACAGTGGTTGTCTTTCCGCTGCTTCGTTTTTCGAAGCTTTCCCCTGAAGAAACCGGTAGGGTCCTCGGCAACTATCTCGTAGAGAAGTCAGCGTGGGTGACTGCGTATAATGTGATCAAAGGATTCCTGAATCTGGTGGTCGCACAGCAGTACTGGAAAGAATTTCTGGACGGAGAACCGAGATCCGGATCTTACGGTACACGTAAAGCCGGCAAGGATGCGCCCCTTGTTATGATCGAGTACTCCTCGCCCAATACCAATAAACCACTGCACCTGGGGCATATCCGGAACAACCTGCTGGGGCATTCCGTATCCAATATCCTGAAAGCCACCGGGAAACGCGTCCTTCAGGTAAACCTTGTGAACGACCGGGGAATCCATATCTGCAAATCGATGCTTGCCTGGCAAAAGCAGGGCAACGGGGAGGACCCGGCATCCTCCGGTATGAAAGGGGACCACCTGGTGGGCAGGTATTATGTTATTTATGATCAGATATATAAATCGCAGGTACAGGCCCTGGTAAAAAGCGGCCTGTCCCAGAAACAGGCGGAAGAAGAGGCGGAGGTGCTTGCTGAAGCAAGGGATATGCTGCGCAGGTGGGAGGCGGAGGATCCTGAAGTCAGGCAGCTATGGCATACCATGAACGGATGGGTTTATGAGGGATTTGATCAGACCTATAAGCGCCTGGGCATCTCCTTCGACAAGACCTACTATGAATCGGAAACCTATAAACTGGGGAAGGAGCTTGTACTGAAGGGACTGAAGGAGGGCATCCTGTATCAGAAAGAGGATGGATCGGTCTGGGCGGACCTGGAGGATGAAGGCCTGGATCACAAGCTGCTGCTCCGCTCGGACGGGACATCTGTCTATATGACCCAGGATGTGGGTACGGCGCATCAGAGGTTCATGGAGTCGGGATTCGATTCGCATATTTATGTGGTGGGTAACGAACAGAATTACCATTTCCAGGTTCTCGTTATCGTGCTGAAGAAGCTGGGGTATCCCTGGGCAGACCGGCTGTATCATCTGTCCTACGGAATGGTTGAATTGCCCGAAGGAAAGATGAAATCCCGGGAAGGCACGGTGGTTGATGCCGATGACCTGATGGATGAAATGGAAGAAACGGCACGACAGATGTCGGAAGAACTGGGCAAACTGGAGGACTTTTCCGAAAAAGAACAGAAGCGCATCTACAAACAGGTGGGTATGGGGGCCCTGAAATACTTCATCCTGAAGGTGGATCCCAAGAAGAATATGACCTTTGACCCCCGTGAATCTGTGGATTTTAACGGGAACACGGGTTCATTCATACAATATACCTATGCCAGGATTCGTAGTGTATTGAGAAAAGGAGAGAATAAACAGGGGGGACTCAGTCAGGAGGAACTGAACGAAAAGGAGATCACTCTGATCAGTCTGATGCATGATTTTCCGGATGTGCTGGCAGAAGCTGCCCGTACACTCAATCCTTCGCTGATCGCCAATTTCTTGTATGAGCTGGCCAAGGAATTCAATCAGTTCTACCATGACCACAGCATATTGAGTGCGGAGACAGAGGGACAGACTAGTCAGCGCCTGCTGTTGCTGGAGGCCACCGGGAACCTGATTGCATCGGGGATGGGCCTGCTCGGTATTGAAGTGCCTGAACGAATGTAAACCCTTACACGTAACCTGTCACCGTGAAACAATCATACCTGATAGCACTACTACTTGGCCTGAGCTTAGGGGCTTTGGCTCAGAAAAGCAGGGTTATGGCCGTGATGCAGATGATTGATGCTGAAAAGTACGAAGAAGCGAAGGAGACCATTGAAGAAGCCGTTGAAAATGACCGAACCTCCAAATGGCCCCGTACCTATTACGCCAAGGGATTGTTATGTCAGACCGCTTATGAGGCTGGTATAAAAAAGAAGGATACCAAGGGGACCAGTCTTTATCCCGATCAGCTTTTTGTGGCGTGTGACTCTTACGGAAAGGCACTGGAACTGGATACCAGGGGCCGGCTTGATGCCGCCATTGGAAAACAGTATTATTTACTCGCCAATGATCTCATCCAGCTGGGCGAGGGCCGTTACAGGCAAAAAGAGTATCCGGCCGCACTCCGTGCTTTTGAATATGCTTTGCAGATCGGCGAAAGCGACCTGATTTCAGTCAGGCCGGACACAAACCTGATTTACAATACGGCCATGGCAGCCTATGAGAGCGAGGACTGGGACAAAGCCATATTATACCTGAAGCGCCTGCATGAAGCAGCCTATGCTTCTTCGGTGAGCCTTTTACTGGCCATTGCATGTCAGGAAGCAGGGGATACACTTCAAAGCGAGGAAGTCCTGAAGGAAGGCCTGGAGACCTATCAGTATGAAGATACCCTGGTGATGTATACGGTTAACCATCTGGTCGGGGCCGGAAAGCTGGATTCCGCCACCTGGATCCTGGACCGTGCCATTCAATTCCACCCGGATCATTTCAGGTATTACTGGGCCCTGGGACGGGTTCAGCAAAACAAGGGCCGGCCAGAAGCAGCCATTCTCAATTATCAAAAGGCCATCGAACTCAATCCCGCAAACCCGGAGATCTATTACGACATGGGAATGTGTTACTACAACATGGGGGTTGCACTGCGTGAATCGGCCCTGCATGTCCGTTCAAAAGCGGCCTACCAGGAGATTCGCGGGAAGTACCTGGAGAAATTCAGGGAAGCAGTACAGTGGTTTGAAAAATCCTATGAGCTGGACCCGGGCAACGAAGATACGGTCACCAGTCTCTATCAGCTCTACAGTCATCTCCAGATGACGGAAGCACAGAAATCCCTGGAGCCCCGGATGAACTGATCAGAACTTGAACTGCAGCGAAAGTCCGATGAACTCCTTGAACTGGGCTTTCGGTACCTTATAGTCACTGCCATCGGGCAACTGAATGGGATCCCCCTCGGAGTCCAGCACCGGAAACCGAATGTCGTCATCATAGATCAGGTGCAGATTCAGCCGGATGGTAAAGAACCAGTTAATCTTTTGATCCATGATCACTTCCCAGTCCACATCCACATTCTGGGGATTATTCAGATAGCTGG
>CAYRLP010000128.1:0-424 GCA_964424935.1 uncultured Bacteroides sp. | reverse complement strand
TGGAAAATAGTCTCAGGCGATTTTCAATGGAAAGATCCTTATAGGGGGCCACCTTGCTGAGCAGGACCAGCTGCATACCCAACTCCTGTTTGCTTCGTTTCCCTTTGTCAATACCGTGCTTGGTCTGGTCTATATGTGCCGTATCCAGCACAAAGGTGTTTTTGTAGGACAGGGGAGCCACGTTCAGGGTCATAGTCTTGAAGGGTTTGTATTCAAAGCCAAGTCCAAGTGTCATGCTGGCCGGATTCAGGAACCTGGAAACCACCACTGAATCATTGGGATAATTATATCCCTTTGCCAGCTGGTTTTTCATGTAAAAAGAGGCACTCATTCCTATCTTACCCCAGGCGTTCCCGTTAAATTTTGAATTGATCTCGAACAGGTCGTTGTTTTTACGGAAACCGTTTTCCTTGGTGTACAGGGT
>CAYRLP010000127.1:0-7171 GCA_964424935.1 uncultured Bacteroides sp. | reverse complement strand
GGCTACTGCGGTGTCCAGGCATGCATGTTCAGCGACCGCTCAAGCAGTCAAAGCACCTGGAGCAAGGTCCCGGCAGCCATTGAACTCAACCTGGCGGATCATTGCAGCTTCGAGAAATGCATCATCCGGAATACTGGGGGCTCGGGTATCTGGATCCGAAGGAACTGCTCGGACTGCCGGATCACCGAAAATTATATCCATACTATCTCCGGGAACGGGGTGAATATCGGTGAAGGAAGCGACCGCCTCAAAGACGGGGTTCCCTGGTGGAAGTCCTCCCCGGAGGAGGTTTCCAGGGGTAACCGGGTCAGCGACTGTCTGATCCAACAGTGCGGAGTGCAATTCCACGGTGCGGTGGGGATCTGGTGCGGACTCGTGGACAGTACGGTCCTGGAGTATAATGGAATCCGCAACCTTCCCTATTCGGGAATTTCCGTGGGATGGATGTGGAACTCCGACCCCACCCCCTGCCGGGGAAATATAATCCATGCCAATCACATCCACCACATCCTGCTTACCCTCAGTGACGGAGGGGGGATCTACAGCCTGGGACTGCAACCCGGAAGCCGGATCACAAACAACCTGATCCATGACGTGCAGGTCAATGCCGGCCGGGCAGAGAGTAACGGCATGTTCCTGGATGAGGGGACCAAAGAACTTCTGGTGGAAAACAACATTATTTACAATATCGCCCGCTCCCCCCTGCGCTTCCACCGGGCACAGTATCCTAATACAGTCCGGAACAACGTCCTGGTCTGTGGTGAAGGTGTTCCGCCCATCCGCTACAACAACACGAGTGAAGAAGACATCCAGAAAACCGGTAACATCCTTCTTGACCAGTCTTCTGAATCTGATATGCGCCGGCTACAGGAACTGGTGGAGCAATTGAAACTTAATTAAACAATACATACCTTTACAGCCAATTAACCCATCCTTCAAACTAATACACCCGAAAATGAAAATATCAGGTACCCCAACCCGTATCAGTGCCATTCTGGCCCTGGTACTTCTCATCAGTGTCTCATGCACCACAGAACCCAGGTTAATCGATCCGGTCGTTCAGACCGAGAGCGGACTCCTGCAGGGAGTCGTGAACCAGGCAGGTAACATCGTATCATTCAAAGGTGTCCCCTTTGCCGCTCCACCGGTGGGAGACCTCCGCTGGAAGGAGCCCCAGCCACCCCTGCAGTGGGATAGCATTCGCGATGCCAGTGAATTTGGCGCAAGTGCCATCCAGGTGAAACAGGGTTCCAGGCTCCCCTGGACCGAAGAGTTTATGGTACAGAACGAAATCAGCGAGGACTGTCTGTTCCTGAATATCTGGACCCCCGCAAAGAGTGCGGAGGATAAGCTGGCGGTCTTTGTTTACATGCACGGTGGAGGCTACGTGGAAGGTTCCGGGGCCATCGATGTATATGACGGGGAGGAACTGGCCAAAAAGGGCATCATCGTGATCACCGTCAACTACCGGCTCGGGGTACTGGGTTTCCTGGCCCATCCTGAGCTCACCGCGGAATCCCCACATCATGTATCAGGCAATTACGGCATCCTGGACCAGCTGGCTGCCCTGGCATGGATCCAGAAGAACATCGCTGCTTTTGGCGGGGATCCTTCTCGGGTTGCCATTGCCGGACAATCTGCGGGTGCCGGATCTGTGAACTCCCTGATCCTGATGCCCCAGGCCGCGAGCCTGTTTCAGCGGGCCATCACCGAAAGCGGGACCCGGTACTCGAATAGCTTCCTACGGATGCAAACCCTGGCTCAGGCAGAAGAACAAGGAGTCGAGTTTGCAGAATCCAAAGGGGCCTCCTCCCTTGCGGAACTGAGAAGCCTGTCCGGCGAGGAGTTAATTGCAAGTGATCCCGATGCTCCCAGGCTGCGTTTCAGCCCGGTGATCGATGGCTATTACCAGCCAACCGATATGATGAGTGCATTTGCAGAAGGAAAGCAGAATGACACCCCGTTTATAAACGGCTTCAATGCAGGCGAAACGCGCTACATGGGCGACATGGGAGAGGAATTTGCTGCGCTCTACCTGCCCGACGGGGACACAGATACCACAGCCGCCTTAGCACTGGCAGGGCAGGAACAGACCCGGATGAACATCCTCTTGTGGATGCAGTACAGGGCAAAAACCGCTAAGACCAACGCATATGGGTACTATTTTGCACGTGCGATCCCCTGGCCGGAACATCCGGAGTTCGGAGCCTTCCATACGGGCGAGGTCCCCTATGTGTTCAATAACCTGAAGATGCTGGACCGGCCATGGACCGCTGTAGATACCATGGTGGCCGACTATATGTCGTCCTACTGGGCCAATTTCACCAAAAACGGGGATCCGAACGGGGAAGGACTGCCGGTGTGGGCCCCCTATAGTTCCGACAGCAGGGAGGTTATGCGGATCGGGGAGGAATCGGGCATGATTCCCGTGGCTGGTACCGGGGAAAGGTTCGAATTTCTGAAAGCGCAGATGGAAGGGGACTGAGCGCTCAGGTAAACCTGCCGTCATCCTTCTGATTGGATAGCCTGTCGATATTCCGCTTAAGCCACCCTATTTCCGGGGCCTCCCGGTCATCAAACCCCGGAACATAGGGCTTTATGTCCAGCAGGGGCGTCCCGTCCACAATATCCAGATCCTCCACCTCAAGGAGGTTCTTTTCCACCCGGACCAGCTTCACAACGGAGATGCCGATTGGATTGGGCCGGTTGGGCGCCCGGGTCGAAAACACCCCGTGTGTCCGATCATCCATAAACGGGCGGACCCTGAGCTTAGGTTCTTTGACCAGGTGGAAATCATACAGCAGGATGATGTATGAAAATCCCTCCAGATCTTCCAGTCCCCGGCTGTACTCCTCAAAAACCTCAACGGTCCCCTTTACTCCCTTTGCAGCAGGAGGCTGGATCGGGGTGCCCTTGGGTTCCCCGAAGGGGGAACGGATGACCCCGATGGGTGTATAGGTAATTATCTTCAACATAAGATTTGCCTTTGCTAAGCTGTTTTACTTTTCCAAGGACCTTTTTTCAATTTTTTGTCCTACAAATATCCATAAATCTGTCACGTCCTCGGACTGAACATTCTGCAACCCCTGCATTTTCATGTTTGGTACAGATCCACATTCCCAGCCGCCTTTTCCACGCCATTTACCATAATTGTAAACTGATGCGTCCCGGGATAATGTTTCCGGGTAGATTGATCCCTGAATGAATGTTTCCTGGATATCGTATAGCTACCGGCCTCCAGATCAGCCTCTTTTATCTGGAATATCTTGCGGGTGATCCTGTTGCCGGCTTTTACAAAGTCCACACCATACTCCAGCCGTACCCGGTGGATTCCCGGATCCAGGATCTTCAGCTCAAAGGTAAACTGCAGGTCCTCCCCTATTGAAAGTGATTCCGGATCGAAGGACAGATACTCTGCCGTTATCTGTCCGGGATCGCCAAAACCAAACAGCATCAATGCACGTGTATTCCCCTTCTTCAGCAGGGTGCGGCATGCCCTTTTTACGATCCAATCCGTATGATTCGTCTGGCCGAACCAGCGCTCGCATATATCAAGTACTTTTCCGGGATGGTCCTTAGAGATATCATTCAGGTTATTGGCCACGCTCTTGCGCACATATTCCTCCGGATCATCCTTCAGCTGTTCCAGTATCGGAAAGATGGGAGTCGGATCAACAATAAAAGCGGGCAATGCCATACCCCATGGAAGACGGGGACGGCATCCCTCACTTGCCAGCCGGCGGAGGTGCACATTTTCGTCACCGGCCCATTTTTCCAGCCAGGGCATCACTTTCTCCGGATCCTTTTTCAGGAAAGGACGGATCGCAAACTCGGAACTGCACAGGCTGGTAAAATCTGCCAGTGCCTGAAGCGACAATTCCCAGTCATGCAGGCCGTAGTTCTCCACATAGTCCGGGAAAACCAGCGCATTAAATCCCCCGAACCGGGGTGCGATCTGTTTCAGTATGTTTAACGCCGAAGGGTAGTCACCGGGCAGGGTTTCGGCCAGACAACCTGTAATATGATGCATTTTCTGCTTCAGCTCCAGACTACCCCAATCATCCGTATATACCAGGCGGTTGAACACGGCAAGGTCAAACACAGGATATACGTTTTCAATCGATTCACCCAGTTCCACGATGAATTTGTCCGAGAAAAACAGTTCTTTCAGTCTCTCTGCCATAATTATCCTGAAAGTCTGTTAATTATCTCTGTTTCCTTGCCTAAAAACCGTCCGTATTTTGCTGCTGCTGCTTTGATCCGGGCTAAGGTTGTCTTGCCTGTCTTACAGAATAGTTCTGTTTCGACAACAACCCTGTCCTTTTTTATGGTTCGTTTCCAGATGCCCTTCACCTGACCGTTTACCACTACAATCGGCCTGAAGATACCATTGATGAAAACCGCTTTATTGAAGTCCTTAAACGGGAGCGAGGCACTCCTGTCCTTATAGCTGATCAGGTACTCATCGAAAGCCGGCAATAAATAGACTCCATGCTCACCGGCCTCCGGCACCTCATAGGAATTGGGAAACCAGTAATTCTGCGAATCGATAGCCACCGGGACAAAATCCGATTTCACAAGGTCCAAAGCCTGTTTCGCCTCACTCACTGATAAGCCCGACCACCAGATAAAATCATTCAGGTTTGCAGGGCAATGGCTGTTAAAATATCTTCTCGCCAAGGCAGCCAACGCTGCTTCCCTGCTCAGAGATGTTGCCTTTGGAACCCTTTCACTGAGTAAAGCGTAGGTTTCCTTATTTCCATCAGTTGCTCCACTGCACATGATCCCCGTCAGTTCTGCCACCCGAAACATATGCGATGCCCTGTTGTCGCCGGCGGTCGGGATTCCGGCCTTTTCGAGTTCAGAAATCAACTCCCCTCGCGTCAGCTGTTTTCCCTCCAGTGCTTTGGCTATTGTTTCGTTGCTTCTTTCCAGGTGACTTTCTGTTAACCCCAACACGCGATGCCTGGATTTCATTCCGGCCCTGATTCTTTGTGCGGTCAGTTCAAGCATCCAGTGAATATCATCGGCGGAGACCAGATGCCAGGTCGGCCTCAGTAAATGTGTCCGGATAATATCTCCATCACTGATGGCCCTTTCAATCATCTGAGTATCCCCGTTCGGAAGCCGGAGGCCAACAGCCCATTTCACCATGTCATAATCCTGTGCCTGCATGGCCCCCATCCAGCCGACAATATCTTTGACAGTGTCAAATCTTGGCTTGGAAATCAGTTGACTGACCAGCCTTATATTAGCGATATCTGTCAATTTCATCGCTCACTTTATGTTTGTTTTACTATGTATTCCCAATTACCTCTGCCTTCCATAAAAGGTCAGCTTAACTTCGGTCTACATATCAATAAATTACAAGTGAAATTTAAGAAGAAACCGAAATCCGTACAATTTCGATAGTTAATTACAGGATCTGATGGGATAAAGACTATTGCAATAAGTAAATATGATTGAACAGGTTTTAACATTTTTGATTTAGATTTTCTTATAACCTTAGCGACCGTACATACAACGGTGGAACTAAGCCGCCGTAGCGTGGCGCGGAGTTTGCTTTGGCTTTTTCCTAGTATATTTTGATGAGCTGGTAGGCAAAGAGCATGACACGCGTTACGGTCGGCTTTAGTGATTCTGTGAACCATACTTTCTGAATTTCAATTCATTTATTTGTTTCTGTCGTATCCTGATCAAGATATAACCGATTTCTTATTACCCAATGGCTGACACTCAAGTCACTTGGAAGTTTCGGGACAATTGCATTATGTTGTATCAAAGCATATTGATGTCCATCATCGTCTATCAGGTCCACAGTCACTGAATAGAATAATAACTGCTCGGAAATCCTGCAATCAAGTTCAACTTCCTGTTTGGATAATGCTGCAGGTCCGTACCTTGTATAGAAATATCCAATAAGAAGCGTATACTCTTCAAAATTGAAATTGAAATTATAGGATGAACACTCAAGCAATGTATCAAGAGCTTGTTGATCATTGATTATATATAGAACCGGGTGATTCCAATCGGAAAACTCTGTATTACTGAGGTAACAGAATATAGAGTCCTTTGAAATATCTTCAAACGTTGTAAATGGTACCGGTCCCGTCGTTCTGCCCATATCTTCGCAATAATTTACTATTTCCCGCTCTTCTTCACACGAATTGAACAGGACTAAACCTAGAATCAGAAGATATTTTGCCATCCTTAACATATGTTCATGTACATTGATAAAATTCCATGAAGTTACTTCTGCATCGGACTACCCTGCCCTACAATATATACTTTGCAATGATCAGATCCTATCTATGGTCACAGAACAGTGGAATTCAGCTGCCGTTGTATTGCGCGGGATTTGCTTTTATTGTGAAGGTCTTGACAGGCGTCAGCGACCGGTTTTTGTGATTTGTTGTGCGTCTGATTACTATTCATCTACTATTTCAGCCATATGATAATTGTAAACATAGTCCTTAATAAAACTATCCAAACTTGATTTTTTTATCCCCAATTCGCGCTCAATAGCCAAAATTGCATCACCGGAAGAATACATATCCGTAACTGGATGATTGAAAAGCTTCAGGACCTTTTCTTCTCCCCCCTTACTTAAGGCATATTCAATAAACACTGCTCCAATGGTATAGTAATAGTTTGTTCCATCATCTAGTATTCTATTCCATTTATCCAGGTTTGAGAAATCCGCGCTTGGTTCACTTTCTATTCTTGCTCTTAATCTCTGAACAAGGGAGCAGTAATCATTACCTCCGCTTCCACCGTAATACGTTGCTATACCTTCATGAAACAACATATTTGTCTGGGGAAATTTTGGTTTGAACAGTGAGTGGACCAATTCGTGGTTATGGTTCTCAATACTAGCTACAATCATGTTTAACTTGTCGATAAAATATGCTGCAAATTTATACTGGCTGGATATCATCGAGTTTTTAAACCCAATAATCTTATTTGCTTCATCCAGGGTATTTGCTACAATGTATTTGACCTCTTTCAAATCAGTGAATCCATATTGCTCAGCTATTTCGGAATATAGAGCAGCAGATTCTTGAACAGACTGATGATTAAGCGAATAATCCTTCTGGAAGAAGTATTCAATATTCCCAATCCTCACATTATCCAGTTCTTGTTTAGCCAGGAAGAAGTAATTATACAATCT
>CAYRLP010000126.1:0-7173 GCA_964424935.1 uncultured Bacteroides sp. | reverse complement strand
AGGTAGCTTTTTCCGTTAAGGACCACCTTGGTTCCGGTTCTGCTTTCAAGGATATGTTTTTCAGCTTCTGCCATGCGTTTGACGTGAATTAAGACAGGACGGTCTGTTCCATGGATTCCAGGTATGTTTCATCAAAATCTGCACCGATTCCCGGATGCTCCGGAAGGACCCACTTGCCTGATCCCTCATATTGAATGCCACCCGTAACCGGATCTTCATCCAGCATCAGGGAGGAGTCCATATCATAGTAGATGATGTTAAGCCGTGCCTGCACCAGATGCATCAGGGCCGTCAACGCAAAACGTGATTCAGACATGCATCCCACCTGGCAGTGGATTCCGGCAGCTTCGGCCACGGAAAGAATTTTCAGTGCCTTGTGAATACCTCCCGATTTTGAAAGTTTGAGGTTGAAGAAATCACAGGCCCCCGTCGCGGCCAGCCGGAAGGCATCCTGGTGGTCAAAGATGGATTCATCGGCCATGATGGGAATGGGACTGTTTTCCCGGACCTTCACCTGCTCCCTGCTGTTCCAGGAAGGGATGGGCTCCTCACAGTGCTCAATTCCAAAAGGCTCCAGGGCTTTCAATGTTTCAACGGCTGTCGGGGGATCCCAGCCCTGGTTTGCATCGATCCGGATGGGATAGTCCGGCCCAACGGCTTCCCGGATGGCCCGGATCCGTGCCACATCCTCCCTGCATGTCGTTCCCAGCTTCACCTTGATCGCCGGGAAACCGTCTTTCTGGAACGCCAGGGCATCCCTCGACATTTTGTCAGGATCACCCAGGCTGATGGTCATATCGGTATGTACCTCCCGGTCGTTGCTGCCTCCCAGCAAGCGGTAAAGCGGCATATTCGCCCTGAGTGCAAGCAGGTCGTACAGGGCCATGTCGAAGGCACTTTTCATGGTGGGATTCCCTTTCACTGCCCGGTCGATCTCCCAGATCCGGTCTTCGATGGCGAAGGGATCCTTTCCAAGCAGCAGCTTCCCCACTTTTGTACCCAGTTCGAAAACCGTTTCCTGCGTTTCACCCACAATATAGACAAAGGGGGCACACTCACCGGTTCCTGTCAATCCTTCATTTGTGTGGATCCGCACCAGTACATTGGTGGCCTCGGGGATTACACCCAGTGAGATCACAAAGGGTTCCTTGTAGGGGATATTCAGTTTTATGATTTCGATCCTGATAATCGAAGCATGATGCATGGCCTGACCTGTTATTTACCGGTTGCTTACCAGGCAATTTAAACTTTTAACAGGCAGTGAACAAACGAAACAGGGGATTTTATAGCCTCATCCTGAAGGAGCAGAACCGTAAGGCTGCCCGCTTGCTACTGGAGATGAACCGCTTTTTCACCCGCTTCAATGGCCACCGGCAGGATATTCTCCCGTGGTGGCAGGGGGCAGGTGGCATAGGGAGAAAATGCACAGGGAGGATTATAGGCCCTGTTGAAGTCCAGGATAACCCGGCCGGTTGAATCCGGGGAGGCGTACATGAACCTGCCCGCCCCGTAAGTTTCCAGCCCGTTGGTTTCATCGGCAAAAACCAGGAAATACCGGTTGCCCGTGTTAAATGGATGGAGGGTCAGCTTCTTTCCTTTGATCCTGAAATGCAGAATGCCAGGGCATACATAATCCTCGGTATAGCCTTCCACAGGTGTGGCTACCGTTATGGTTTCGGGTTCCTCAAAGGGCACCAGGGTGGCCTCCACGACAAAATTGGTCTGAATGGGATAAGAGGGGATGTGATCCAGTTCGTTGATGCGCGGATGCTTGTGATCCCGAAGGCGGATCCCGTAAAGTTCGCCCCGCTTGATAATATACCAGGCCAGGTCGCCCTGCTGCAGCCGTGTGGTGTTCTGAGTCTGATCATCTATGAGTTTCAGTTCCTTTACCAGGGAGTCGCCCAGGTAGATATCCACCCCCTCGGCCACCTTCAGGGTGACTTCTCCCCGGTTCAGCTCCAGGGTGCCGCAGAAGGGGGCTGCCTTATCCGGAAACTGAATGTCGTTGTCCGGGTCCGAGCCAAAACGGCTGATCCCTTCATCCAGCCAGTAGAGCCCGGCCAGGCTGAGCCAGCCGTCTTTATCCTTCAGGCGCTCCAGACGCTGTTGCTGCCAGGCATGGGTTTGCTCCAGGTAGGCTGCCTCATCAGGGATCAAGGGAGGTGCCGAACTGCATCCTGAGAAGAGGACTGCAATAGTAACAATCAACAGAACAAAAGAAAGGTGGCGCATGGTTCCATGTATTGATTCGAGGTCTTAAATATCGCATAATTATTATAATTTTGCAGCAGTTCAGGAGAGATGCCGGAGTGGTCGAACGGGGCGGTCTCGAAAACCGTTGTACCCTCTAGGGTACCGAGGGTTCGAATCCCTCTCTCTCCGCGAAGCAGTGAAAGTCCCCATGCGAAAGCGAGGGGATTTTTTTTGGCCTGCCGCAAAGAATGCTCGCTTCCAGAGACAGCTGCATCAAAAGACCGTCCCTTCTTTTTTGGTAAGGGCCATTTGATTATCTTAGGCCTTACACATATGATGGAACATAAGTGTATTATTTTCGATAGCGACGGTGTTCTGGTTGACAGCGAGGCAATTTCTGCCAGGGTTCTTCAGATCATGGCTGCGGAACTGGGTTTTGACCTGGATTACCAAACGGCTCTAGACCGTTTTTCAGGGACCTCTATGAAAGAGAACAAGCAGTTCGTGGAGGCACATATCCCGGGTGCACTTCCTGCCGATTTTGAGCAGGAATTCCGGGAGCGGAGCTACGAAGCATACAAGACGGAGCTCAAAGCAGTCCCCGGTGTCCACCAGCTGATCCGAAAACTCTCGGTCCCTTTTTGCGTAGCATCCAGCGGTCCGGTGGCGAAGATCCGCCTGAACCTGGGACTCGTTGATTTGCTGGATCTGTTTGAAGGAAAGATCTTCAGCTGCTACGACATTGGCAGCTGGAAACCCGAACCGGATATCTATTTACATGCAGCCAGGGAGATGGGATTTGAGCCGAACCAGTGTGCCGTCATTGAAGACAGCACCTCGGGGGTCCAGGCTGCCGTGGCCGGAGGATTTCCCGTATATGCACGGGCCGATCAGAAAAATAGAAGCTCCTTTGAGCAGTTGGGAGCCATTCCCTTTGAGCATATGAGAGAACTGGAAGTGCTGCTGGGCCTGAATTGATACAAGCAAAAAAAGTCACATTATGATAAGAGATTCAAAATATCCGCTGCTGGCCAAGGCCTCGTCAGGCTATGGTATCTACCAGTGTGTATTGAAGGAAGAAACCGGATGGCAGTATCTGAATTTCCAGGCCAGACTGATGCAGAAAGGCGAGCTTTGGTCCGCAAATACACGTGGGAACGAATACGCCATTGTTCTGCTGGGAGGAAATTATTCCGTGGAATCGGACAAGGGGAGGTGGGAAATCCTGAACGGGAGGAAGGATGTGTTCAGCGGCATTGCTCATACCCTCTACCTTCCGCGGAATACGGAATTTGTGCTGAAGGCGGAAAGCGAACTGCTGGATATTGCCTATGGCTGGTGCGAAACCGATGAGGACCATCCTGCCCGTTTCAAAGGTCCAGAGGAGGCGGCCATCGAGATCCGGGGAGGGGATAATGCAACACGGCAGATCAACAGCCTCCTTGAGCCCGGTTTCGACTGTCACCGGCTCGTTTCGGTGGAGGTGTATACCCCATCGGGGAACTGGAGCTCTTTCCCGGCACATAAGCATGATACCCGGAAAGTGGATGAAAAGGGAAATGTGACGGAAGCCTGCCTGGAGGAAACCTACTTCTATAAGATCGATAAACCGCAGGGATTTGCGATTCAGCAGGTTTACAACGACGACCGGAGCCTGGATGAAATTGCGGTGGCACGGAATAATGATGTGGTCCTGGTGCCCGGGGGCTATCACCCGGTGGTGGCCGGACACGGGTATCATGTCTATTACCTGAACTTCCTGACCGGAAGCGACCAATCCCTGGCCAATACCGATGATCCGGATCATAAATGGATCTATGGCAGCTGGAAAGGGCAGGATCCGAGAGTGCCCCTGGTTACCGCCCGGATGAACAAACGATAGAACCTCAGAAATCAACCCGCAACAGAACCTCAGAAACCAAGCTATGGCCGCAATGGATAAACGCTACGATGTCATTACCTACGGACGATCCTCCATCGACCTCTATTCCCAGGAGGTGGGAGCCCCCTTTGAACTGATCCCCGGATTCCATGCCTTTGTGGGAGGCTCTCCCCTGAATATTGCCGTGGGATGCAGCCGACTCGGGCTCAAAGCTGCCCTGCTGACGGGGGTGGGCAAGGATAAAGTGGGGGATTTCATCCTCCATTTTCTGAAGGAGGAGGGAGTGATTACCGATCACATCCCGGTCATTGAATGGGCCAGAAGCTCTGCGGTGGTTCTCGGCATCGAACCACCCGACCGCTTTCCACTGGTTTATTACCGGGACAACTGTGCCGATTCCCAGATCAGCATTGACCATGTGCTCCAGGCGGGTATTGAGCATACACGCCTGCTGGAGGTTTCGGGAACGGCACTGAACATGGAGCCCACCCGGAGTTCCGCATTCCTGGCTGCAGAGATTGCCCGGAGCCGTGATATACCGGTCCTGCTGGATCTGGACTTCCGGGCCGACCAGTGGCACGATATCCGGGCATTCGGGGTAACCAGCCGGGCCTTTATGCGCAACGTGAACCTGGTACTTGGTACCGAGGAAGAAATCCTGGCTGCCTATTTAACCGATGCGGCCCAGTTGAATATCACCCACCAGCAGATCTCGGCCCCCGAAATCAAAGGGGATCTCCAGGAAGCCATCCGTGGCATCCTTCAGCTGGGGGTTGAGGCCCTGATTATGAAAACCGGGTCGCGTGGTGCCCGGGTCTACCGGGCCGACGGAAGCAAGACGGAGGTGCCCGGGTTCCCGGTGGAAGTGGTCAACATCCTTGGAGCAGGGGATGCCTTTGCGGCCGGATTCATCTACGGGTACCTGAAAGGCTGGGATCTGTATAAAAGCTGCCGTATGGGAAATGCCTGCGGGGCGCATGTGGTGACGCAGCTGGGATGTGCCAACTTCACACCCTATGAAAAGGAAATACTGGAATTCATCGAATCCAAAGGAGGATTTTAATCCGGATCCTGAGGGATAAACATTTTGATAATGAGCACGATAAAACGAACGGTCGCCCAGGCTACCATGGAGTTCCTGAAAAAGCAGTACTCCGAAAGGGACGGGAAGGAACAGCTCTTTTTTGCCGGATGTTTCGGAATATTCGGACATGGCAACCTGGCCGGTTTCGGGCAGGCCCTGCAGCAGACCCCCGATTTCAGGTACTACCTGGTCCGGAATGAACAGGCAGCCGTACATACGGCCGTGGGTTATGCGAAAATGAAGAACAGGCTCTCCACCTTTGCCTGCACCTCATCCATCGGACCGGGCGCCACGAACATGATAACCGCAGCGGCAGGGGCCACCGTTAACCGCCTGCCTGTACTGCTGATGCCCGGGGACCTTTTTGCACAACGAAAGGTGGCACCGGTGCTTCAGCAACTGGAGTCCCCCCTATCCCAGGATATTTCCGTGAACGACTGTTTCAAACCGGTTTCAAAATACTGGGACCGGATCAACCGGCCCGAACAGCTCATCACTTCGCTGCCCGAGGTCATGCGCGTGCTCACCTCTCCGGCCGATACCGGAGCGGTCACCCTTTGCATACCCCAGGATGTACAGGTCGAGGCTTATGATTTCCCTGCGGAGATGTTTGAAAAAAGGGTGTGGCATGTTCCCCGACCCCGTCCGGACCGCCAGGCCCTCTCCCGGGCCGCTGAATGGATCCGTTCCTCAAAACGGCCCCTGATCATTTCAGGAGGTGGGGTCCTGTACAGTGAAGCGGAAGGAGTGCTCCGGGAGCTGGTAGAACGTACCGGAATTCCAGTGGCGGAAACTTTTGCAGGTAAAGGGTCTTTACCCTACGACGACCCGCATAACCTGGGAGCTGCAGGGGCCACGGGGACAGAAGGGGCGAATGCATTCAGCAACGCGGCGGACCTTGTGATCGGGGTCGGTACGCGTTACAGCGATTTTACTACGGCCTCCAAGACCGCTTTCCAGAACAGGGAGGTGAGATTCATCAATATCAACATCACGGAATTTGATGCGCACAAGCACAGCGGACTGGCGCTGACCGGGGATGCCAGAGTGGTCCTGGAGGAGCTTGCCGAAGCACTGAACGGCTACCGGGTGGCGGATTCCTACCGGATCAAAGCTGCTGAATACAACCGGAACTGGGACGAAAAAGTAACCCGGGCTTATCAGGCCGACGACGCAGATCTTCCCAGCCAGGCGGAAGTCCTGGGTGCCCTGAACGATTTCATGAAACAGGAAGATGTAGTGGTCAATGCCTCCGGAAGTGCGCCTGGAGATTTGCACAAGCTCTGGCGCACCCGCAGTTCAAAAGGATTTCACCTGGAATACGGCTACTCGTGCATGGGCTATGAGATATCGGGCGGACTGGGAGCCAAAATGGCCTGTCCGGACCGGGATATCTATGTGGTCCTGGGTGACGGGGGTTATCTGATGATGCCTTCCGAGATCATCACCTCCTTGCAGGAGGGGTATAAGCTCACCATCGTCCTGATCGACAACAACGGATTTGCCAGCATCGGGGGACTTTCAAAGTCCATAGGAAGCGAGGGCTTCGGCACCCGCTACGTATACCGGGATAAGAAGACCGGGAAACTGGAAGGCCAACCACTGCCGGTGGATCTGGCTAAAAATGCAGAGAGCCTTGGGGTGCGGGTCTTCAGGGCAAAGGATGTGGCCTCTTTCAAACAGGCCCTCCGGGAGGCCGGCAAGGAGGAACAGACCACGGTAATTCATATCCCAACGGTGCCGGAACGAAAAATGGCCGGATATGGCTATGCCTGGTGGGATGTGCCTGTAGCGGAGGTTTCTGAATCGGAACAGGTGCAGGAAGCAAGGAAAAATTATGTAGAACAGCAAAAGAAACAGCGCTATTTCTTTTAAGTCCAGAGGCCTATGTTAACCCTTCTCACCTTTATTGGCTTTACCGCCTTTGTTGCTTTTTTCGCATGGTTCAAGCTCCGCAAGGAAAAACTGAACTCCTCCGAGGGCTTTTTTCTGGGCGGACGTAGTCTGACCG
>CAYRLP010000125.1:0-7189 GCA_964424935.1 uncultured Bacteroides sp. | reverse complement strand
AAATCGATATCCTGGGCGGAAATATTCAGCTGATTTCCCGTCAGGGCCAGCTTCACCAGGTTGCTTGCCTGGTTGGAGAATACCGATACACGTTTCAGGCTGTTGTAAAATGCCTGGCGATCGATGCTCATCTTATAGGGGTTGTCCGTGGGGATCACTGAATTGTAACTGGGATAGTTACCCTCCACCAGTCTGCATACCAGCTTGTAGTTGGTCAGGGTGAAGGACGCGTTCCGGTCGTCAAATTCCAGGACTACCTTGTTCTCTTCCCTGGGAAGTATGTTCTTAAGGAGCGATGCCGGTTTCTTGGGAAGGATGAAGCTGGAAGCGCTACCGGCCTTTGCATCGGTACGTTTGTAGCGTACCAGTTTGTGGGCGTCGGATGCGACAAAGGTGATATCGTCCGGTGAGAGTTCCATGAAAATCCCGTTCATGACAGGGCGCAACTCGTCGTCGGCCGTGGCAAAGAGGGACTTGTTGATGCCGGAGAGAAGCACTTCCTGATCCAGGTCCAGCGTCTGCTTCTGGTCATCTTTGATCACCGGCATCTGCGGGAACTCGGCGCCATTCTGACCCGGTATGGAGAATTTTCCGTTTTCACTCTGGATCACCACCATCAGGGTATCCGGATTGACTTCAAAGTTGAGCGGGATCTCCGGAAACTCTTTGAGTGTATCAGTAAGCAGGCGTGCCGGGATGGCCACTGCACCCGAACCATCCGTATTATCGAGCTGTATATGCGTAACCAGCGTCGATTCAAGATCGGACGAAGTAATCTCCAGAATTCCATTCTCCAGTGAAAAAAGGAAATTATCTAAAATGGGAAGTGTGTTCTTGGTACTGATCACACGACTGATGGCCTGAAGATGACCTAACAGTTCCATACTGGATACAACAAATTTCATTTGTCTTTGCTTTTATATAAATAGTCAATAATCCATCAATAATACGAAAAAAAATCGTGAAAGCCGCAGCTACTTTTCCCCAAAATAATGGGACAATCCGCGCATCAGAACATCCAGGTAAATGTAGTTGACAAGCAGGGCTTCCCGCTCCTCATCGAAGAGCACAAGTGCCTGGAAAAGATCGGGTTCTGCATCTTCTTTTTCCCGGTAGGAGTAGACCCTCAGGCTGTGGTGCTCCCCGCTGAAGGATTGCACCTGAATATGCGCCAGCGGTTGATACAAACTTCCGGTTGTCTGAAGGGAATCAGCAGGTATGCCCGCATGTGCTTCATACCGGATGGAGGTAAAATAACTGAACAGGAGCCTTCGTGCAAGTTCGTTGGGAGGCCCTTCCGGCAAACTGGTATGTTCACCAAGTGGTTCGCACCGGATCTTTCCCTCCGGATCCTGGGTCAGACGGTAGGACTCCCCCGAAGCCAGTTCAATCTCAACGGCAGCAATATCGGAGGGTCGCAGATCAATGAGAATATGCTCCCTGTAATGGTCAGGGTTCGCGGAAAATACCCGGTCCAGGTCAAGATCCGGATAGCCGGGCAGGGTAACATAAAAGGCCTGGCCGGAACCCTGGGGAAGAACCAGGTATTTACCCGAGACCTTCGTAAAGCCGTAGGAAAGCAGTACCCGGTCCCCTTTGAAGAAGGTAATGTTCCGCAGTTCCTCCTGTTCATCAGTGGTCTCATTTAATGAGCCTGCACTTAAAATGGAGGAAACTTCCAGCCTGCCGGCGGCGATCAGCAGGTTTTCCACCGGGACAGTGCTCACCTGTTCCGTTCCAAAAAGATACCAGGAACTGCCCGATTTGTTGAGCTCCGTTGTGGAATAGGCATCCGCGAGGACCATCCGGTCCACCGCCTCCGGATGTTTCAGGGCCACGGACATGTCCTCCCCCCTGAACAGGTTCCAGGGATCGGTCCACAACAGGATCAGAAGGACCGGAATCCCTGCCAGGAGCAGCAAATAGAGTCGGCGGCGCTTCATATCAGCGGGCATATCTTCTTTTTCGGATCACCTGGATGACCACTCCCGAAATCAGGACAAGCAACAGGGGAAGCAGGATATTCACAAGTTTCCATTTCAGAAGCTGCGGGCGCTGACCGATGATCTCATTGTTCAGCAAACGGAGCTTGAATTCCCTGGAGCGCAGGGCCATAAGCCCTGTATCATCGGTCATGTAATTGATCACATTCAGGATGAATTCCCGGTTGCCGAAGGTTTGCTGGGTATACCGGTCATAGCCCAGGGGCTGGGCCCTGAAGGCTCCCTGTTCCACCTGTACCTCATTGGCGATCACATCCCCGTCCGTCATTACAAAGACGGAACTCGGTTCCCCTTCGGCAATGACCTTCCAGTCGGAAGGCACCACTCCATCGGGAACCGGGTAATTCTTATAGAAGGATTCAAACCTTCCCTCCAGAAGAATCCCTACGGGGAGGCTGGCTGCATGATAGAGGACGGGATCGGGCTGGACGGTTACTTCCTCCATGCTGATATACAGAGGAACATCTCTTTTCCTGCTTGCCGGGGAGGTGGCCAGCAACACGGTCTTCCGGACCTGGCCGTTTGATGCGGAAAGGGTGTCCATGGAGGAGGCAAACTGACACCGGACGTAATTCAGTCCCCTCGTTACCGGGTTGTCGGCCGGACCTGCCAGAAGAGGATAGTATACCCAGGGCATCATGGTAAACCTTGCCTGTTCACCTGCCGGGGCCGTGTTGACCGGCACATAGCTGCACTGCAGGTCTGTTACCAGGTTGTAGTTGATCCGGACCCCGTATTTGAAGAGCAGGTCCTCCAGCCCCACCGGGTTGGCCAGTGCCACCGTGGTCCCGGCCGTAAGGCTGTCCGCAAAGGGATGGACGGGATCCAGGAAGAACAATACCTTTCCCCCCATCATGATATACTGGTCTATGGCAAATTTGTCTGCTTCGCTGAAGGGGTACTCGGGACGGGCAATGATGAGTGCCCGGTAGTTCAGCAATGCTTCCACATTCCCATTGATATATCCCCGGTCCACCTGGAAGTAATTCTTCAGTTCATCCATCAGGCTGTAGGTCTGCAACGAGTCGAGTTCTCCGTGACCCTCGATAAAGGCAATGCGGGGCACCTCCTTCAGCGTCAGACTGGATATGGCCCGCGCAAACTCATATTCCAGGGTCTGAATGGAATTATTCAGATTCATTTCATGGGAGAGCGAGGGATTGTTTTTCAGCAGGTTCACGGGCAGTTCATAGGGCCCGTATGCAATGATAGCACCCGGGAAGATGATCCGGGTGGAGCTTCCACCTTCCTGGTCCCGCACCTGTATATTGGTCACATTCAATCCCTTGTCGTAGAGCTCACCGATCACCCTGTTCCGGATGGTTTCATCGGGTTCATCATAGAGGTTGATAAACTCGTACTGCAGTTTATCGCCTGCATAGGCCTGGAAATCGTCCATCAGTTCGCGGATCGATTTCTGAAAGTTGACAAATTCGGCGGGAAGTTCGCCATCCAGATAGATCTTCACAAGCACCACCTGATCCAGGTCCCGCAGCAGATTCCGTGTGGGCCGGGAAAGGGTGTACTTCTTTTCACTGGTCAGATCCAAACGAAAAAACTTGATCTCGCCCAGGAGGGAGATGGCCACCACCAGCACCAGCATAATTCCCAGCTGGATCAGATTCCTTCTTTTCAGTGCTTTCCTGTCCATCTGCGTCTTACCATTTACTGCTTTGTAATATGGTCCGGGTTCCCACGATGAAGAGCAGGATCACCCCGGCGAAATAGAGCATGTCCCTGGAATCGATCACCCCCCTGCTGATGGAGTTGTAGTGGTAACTGATTCCAAGGCGCGAAACCAGAAAAGCCGCGCTTCCCGATCCCGCGATCCCGCTCAAAAATTCAAATCCCAGGTACATCAGGAAGGAGAGAAAAACCGCCAGAATGAATGCCACAATCTGGTTTCCCGTAAGGGAAGAGGCGAACATCCCTATGGCTGCATAGATGCCCCCCAGGAAAAACAGACCCACATAGGATCCCCAGGTTCCGCCCATATCCATGTTTCCCGGAGGGCTCCCCAGGCGGGAAACCGACCAGAAATAGATCAGGGTTGGAAGCAATGAAAACAGCACCAGCGTCCAGGATGCCAGGAACTTGGCCAGAATGATCTGGAGCTCCGTCACCGGCCTTGTGTAGAGCAAATCGAGGGTCCCGCTCCTTTTTTCCTCGGAAAACATCCGCATGGTAATGGCGGGTACCAGGAAGAGAAATACCCAGGGTGCAAGAGCAAAGAGGGAGTCCAGGGTGGCATATCCGTTGTCGATCACATTGAATTGTCCCGGGACAATCCACATAAAAAGCGAGATCAGCAGCAGGAACACGGCGATCACCAGATACCCCGTCAGGTTGCTGAAAAATCCGTTAATCTCCTTTTTAAAAAGCGCCCACATGCCACTGATTTTCTTTCATTCCAACATGGACTCTGGCAGGCTGGAATCGGGAAGATCCCTGTAATCCATGATCGGTTCCTCATGAAAATAGAACTGGAGGATATCCTGGTAGCTATAATCGTCCCGGGCCATTTTCATGGCCCCTTCCTGGCTCATTCCGATGCCGTGTCCGAATCCTTTTCCCCATACCAGGATGCTGTCCCCATCGGGAAACATATCGAAAAAGGAGGATTTGAAACCCCAGTCCTCCCGGATCTTGCTCATCTTGATAGAATCCTTGTCAAGGATGAAGTACTTCTTTCTCCGCATTTGCTCAATATAGATAATCTCATCGGGAATCCGCTCCACCGATTTCATCCCGTTCTTGAGCAGGTACTCTTTCCATTCCTTGAACGGGATGGTGTCCTGCCACTTGGCATGTGCCTGATGAAGGGAGTAGGGATCCACCACCGACTGCAGGTAATCCACATCACTCAGCCAGACATCCGAAGCCCGCTGTGTCTGTCCCCCGCTGTTGGCATGATAGGCTGCCGTGATCAGCTTGAAATTGTAATCGGCCAGAATGATGGCACTGGTTTCCACAATGGCCTCCAGAATATCCGGATTAAGTGTACTCTTTCCATGGTAGGTCTGGCAATGGGGTCCGTCGCACAGGGAAAATCCTTCGCTGCGGTGCCTGTCCATCTGCTTTATGGCGTAGGTCCTGCAGAGGATTGACTGTGCCTTGTAAAACTCTTTCCCCGCATTGGGGCCGGATTCAGCTTCAACCACACCGGCCAGGTATTTATCCATGTCGACCTGATTGATCAGCGTCAGGTAGCGGTCCTCCGCGATCACCAGCAGGTTGTCGTCATACAGCCGCGATTCCATTTCAGGGGAGATGGGCCTGACCCGGAAATCCGATTCGGTGGACATGGACCTTAACTCAAGCCGGGAAGCATATCCGTGATCACTCTGTGAATCGAGCACTTTTATCCTTCCCTCTTCCAGGGTCAGGTACAGGATATCACCCTCTACCAGCCTGGCTTCAATTTCCCCGTCAAGCAGGAGCTGATAATGTCCCGAGGAACAGTAGACCACAGCCGACCTGACCAGTTGTTGCTGGAAAAGCCCTACCTCCACCGGCTGTGCGCTGGATCCTGCCCAGATACCCGCCACGGCCAGGAATAACGTTACAATCCGCTTCATTCAAATGTTACATTTAGCAATTCAACCATCCGGTTCCCAATTCGCTGAGAAACCCCCGGTTCGCCCAGCGAACCCTTCAGGGTGCTGTACCCTTTCCTTATGTGTTCCCGGTAACCGGCATCCTTCAGGATCCGCTTCAACTCCTTCCTGGTCCGCTCCTTCAGGTCCTTCTGAATAATCTCCTCCACCAGTTTCCTGCCGTAAATCAGGTTTACCAGACTTATAAAATTAGTTTTTATTAATCGTTTTGCAATGCCATAGGCAAGCGGACCTGTTTTGTAAAGTACCGCCTGGGGTAGTTCAAACAGTGCCGCTTCCAGCGTGGCTGTGCCAGAGGTTACCAGTCCCGCCTCGGCACAGGCAAGCAGGGCATAGGTTTCGTCATAGATCAGTTTCACATCCGTTCCGGACAGGTGACCCAGGTAGACGGATCGATCCATGGAAGGGGCCCCGGCCACTACCGCCTGATACTCCGGATGGTCCCCGGCCGCGGCAAGCATGGAAGGAAGCGTGGTTTCAATTTCCCGGATCCGGGAACCGGGCAGCAACGCGATCACCGGTTTCTGATCCAGGCCGTGCCTACTCTTCCATTTGCTTTCTCCCTCAAACTGCTCCAGGAAGCCCGTCACCTGGTCGACCAGGGGATTTCCGAAATATTCCGCCTCCACCCGGAAGCGACTGAAAAACTCCACTTCAAAAGGGAAGATTACAAAAAGCCGGTTCACATACTTTCTCAATGATTTAACCCGGCGCTGCTTCCATGCCCACACCTTGGGTGAAATATAATAGAAGACCGGGATTCCCCTGCCTGATGCAAACCTGCTCATCCGCAGATTGAATCCGGGATAGTCCACGGGAATAAGTACATCGGGTTTCCATTCCAGGATCTTCCGCCTGATGAGGCGCATATTCCGGAATATCTTCCGGAGGTGAAACAGTACGTCCAGCAACATATAGCTGGTCTCCCGGTAGTGAATCACCCTTTCCGGGGAAACATCCTGCATCCGGTCCCCGCCCATATAACAGAATTCTGCCTGTGCATCCGCCTGAAGAAGCGCTTTCATTAAATTCGAAGCATGGAGATCCCCGGAAGCTTCACCTGCTATTAAAAAATACTTCATATAATCTCTCAAACAAGTTTGAGTATTCCCATGATACATGCCAGTAAAAGGGTGGCAAATACAACCCCCCGGGCAGAGAAATTCCGGTTGGTCCAGATAAACAGGAAGAAAAGCAACAAGTTGGGAATGGCGGAAAGACTCACCAGCTTGGCTAACATTCCCATCTGCTGGAACTGTTTCAGGAACTCCCCCAGTCCGAGATCACTCTTCACCATCCAGATGACAAGCAGGGTCAGGGCCGGAAGGACCAGTCCGGGGACCAGTCCATACCCTACCGTATCGAAGCGCTGTTTATTCATACTTGCCGGCTTTCACAGTCTCCAGCGATTTCACACTCTTCAGCGCGCCATAAGCCGTCAGATCCGTATTGATGGGTACGACCGAGACATAGTTATTTTTCAGGGCCCATTCATCGGTCCCGGTTCCCCCGTTTTCCGGCTCCCTGTTATGGAAGAACCCGGTGAGCCAGTAATACTCCTTCCCGTTA
>CAYRLP010000124.1:0-7190 GCA_964424935.1 uncultured Bacteroides sp. | reverse complement strand
CGTATATACTAGCGTCATACTAAAAATTGAAACCATGCGGAAGTTTACAATTCTTTTTATTGCAAGCATTCTGTTTACCGGATGCGGCTCCACCACCAAGAAGCTGCAGCAGGGAAATTACGACGCAGTGGTCGACAGAACGGTAAAGAAACTGATCCGGAAACCAAATGCTTCGGATGCAGCCGAGATGGACCGGGCATACCGGCTGGCCAATGAACGGGATCTGGAACGGATCAAGTACCTGAAAACTGAAAACAATCCGGACAACTACGACGAGATCTTCAGTCGTTACAATATGCTGAAGGAACGTCAGAGACAGGTCCGGACCGTAACCCCGATGACCGTTGAAGGCAAGACTTACAGCTATGATTATGTGGATTATGATGCGGCGATGATCGAGTCAAAACGGAAGGCTGCGGATTATTTCTATAACAACGGAAAGGGATTGCTGGATAATGCCCTTCAGAAGGAGGATTACCGGGAAGCTTATTACCAGCTGGTCAAAGCATCGGAGTACAGCGGCGGGCAGTATGAGAACATTGATGCCCTGATCTACGATGCCCGCATGAAGGGGATCAGCCGGGTCATTGTGGAAGTCAGCAATGAATCAGTCCTGCAGCTGCCCCAGCAGGTGGAGGAGGACCTGACCTCCTTTGATACCAGGGGACTCGACAACGAATGGGTGGAATATCATTTCAAGCATATGGATGAAAACATGGTCTATGATTATGCGGTCATGGTGAAGTTGATCTCCATCGGGGTTTCTCCGGACGATACACAGGATACGGACGAAATATATAAGAAGAACATTGCCGACGGTTTTGACTATGTGCTGGATGCCAACGGGAATGTGATGAAGGATACGGCAGGAAATGATATTAAAATCCAGAAATTCAGGGAAATTACCTGTACCCTGGTGGAAACGCACCAGTTCAAGAGTGTGGAAATCCGGGGAGAAGTGGAAATCCTTTCCCTGAATCCCGAGCGCCTGATCCAGCAGGAGCCCTTCGGAGCCGCCAATCAGTTCGAACATGTTTCTGCCAGGTCCATCGGCGATGAGGACGCTCTGACTGAAGAGGCCCTTATTAAGACCCAGCAGGAAAAGATACCTTTTCCGACAGATGTGGACATGGTGTTGATGTGCACGGAAACCATAAAACCGGCCATCCGGAATGCCATATATGCCAACAGGCAGTATATACAGTAGCGAAAGAGATATAGCGAGAGAGGATAAAAGGAGCCTTCACACCGGAGGCTTCTTTTTTTATTGTTAATTTTGTGGGCTCAATTGTTGCTATGGTAGACTACGTAGATCATAGGCCATACAGGGAGTCCGCCGTTCTGGTGGGGGTGATTACCCAGGACCAGACGGAGGACATGGCAAGGGAATATCTGGAAGAGCTCGCATTCCTGGCAGAAACTGCGGGTGCGGAGCAGCGTGCCGTATTCACACAGCGTCTGGATGTTCCAAATCCAAGGACCTTTATTGGCACAGGTAAGTTACAGGATGTCAGGGACTTTGTGAAGTCGGAAGAGGTCGATCTGGTGATCTTTGACGATGAACTTACGCCATCGCAACTTAGGAACATTGAACGGGAGCTCAACTGCAGGATACTGGACCGGACCAATCTGATTCTCGACATTTTTGCAGGCAGGGCGCAGACCGCCCATGCTAAAACCCAGGTAGAGCTGGCACAGTACCAGTACCTGCTTCCCCGCTTGACCCGGATGTGGACCCACCTGGAACGTCAGCGCGGGGGTATTGGACTGAGAGGACCCGGGGAAACGGAGATAGAGACGGACCGGCGGATCATCCGGAGCCGGATTGCCAAACTGAAGGTCCAGTTAGCCAAGATCGATAAGCAGATGGTGGTGCAGCGCAAAAACCGCGGAAAACTGGTTCGTGTGGCCCTGGTTGGCTATACCAATGCCGGGAAATCCACCCTGATGAACCTGTTGAGCAAGTCCAATGTATTTGCGGAAGATAAACTTTTTGCAACCCTGGATACCACGGTACGGAAAGTGGTGGTTGAAAATCTTCCCTTTTTGCTGTCGGACACGGTAGGGTTTATCCGGAAACTCCCCACCCATCTGGTCGAATCCTTTAAATCAACCCTGGACGAGGTTCGCGAAGCCGATATACTTGTCCATGTGGTGGATATCTCACATCCCAATTACGAGGAACAGATCGAAGTGGTGGAAAGCACCCTCAGGGAGCTGGGCGGGGGAGAAATACCGGCCATGCTGGTGTTCAACAAGACCGATGCCTTTACCTATATCAAGAAGGACCTGGACGATCTCACTCCTTCGGACAAAAAGAACATGAGCCTGGATGAGCATATCAGGGACTGGACCCGTACCCATCCCGGCTCGCTCTTTATCTCGGCCCTGAAAAAATCCAATATCGATGCGCTGAAGGACCAGCTTTACCAGAAAGTAAAAGAGATCCACGTAAAGCGGTATCCTTACAACGACCTGCTGTACTGAATTAACGACCTGCTGTACTGAATCGGGGTTAAACCAGTTTCTTCTCCACCATATATTCGGCGATCTGAACCGCGTTCAGAGCGGCTCCTTTCTTGATCTGATCGCCGACACACCAGAAAGTGATGCCTTTGGGATTGGCAAGGTCCTTTCGCAACCGGCCCACAAAAACATCATCTTTGCTGGCCGATCCCAGGGGCATGGGGTACACGTTGTTTGCCGGGTCGTCCTGCAGGGTAACCCCTTCCGCCCTGGACATGGCATCTTTGACCCGGTCCAGATCCAGGGCCTCTTCGGTCTCCACCCAGATGGCTTCTGAATGATTGCGAAGCACGGGTACCCGTACGCAGGTGGAGCTGACCTCCAGGTCGGAATGCATGATTTTCCGGGACTCGTTATACATTTTCATCTCCTCGCCGGTGTATCCGTTTTCCTTGAACACATCAACATGTGGGATCAGGTTGAAAGCCAGCTGGTACTGGAATTTCTCCACGGTGACCGTTTCTCCGGCTGCAATCTGGCGGATCTGCTCTTCCAGTTCGGCCATGGCAGCTGCCCCGGCTCCGCTGGCCGCCTGGTAGGTTGCCGCATGAACCCGCCTGATGGGCGAAAGATCGTTGATGGGTTTCAGGCAGACAACCATTTGGATGGTGGTGCAGTTGGGATTGGCCACAATATTAAGCGGGATGTGATGGAGGTCTTCGGAGTTGACCTCGGGAACCACCAGAGGCACATCCTCTTCCATGCGGAAGGCGGAAGAGTTGTCGATCATAATGGTCCCGTGTTTGGTAATGGTGGATGCAAATTTCCGGGAGGTGCTTCCTCCTGCGGATGTTAAAGCGATGTCTATGCCCTTGAAGTCGTCATTTTCCTTCAGTTCCTTAACAGTAAGGGTCTTCCCTTTAAAGGTATACTGTCTACCGGCACTGCGTGCCGATCCAAACAATACCAGTTCATCCAGGGGAAAGTCCCTTTCATCGAGCACGCGCAGGAATTCCTGTCCAACGGCTCCGCTTACACCAACTACGGCTACTTTCATGATCAGAAAAATTAAGTTCTCAGTATGCAAAAATCACCATTTTTTCTCTTTTCTGGGATATATCCTTTTAATTATTTTTCTTTTTTCTTTCAAACTGGAAGGGCAGCTCCTGTATGACTTTGAAAATGATAGTTGGGGAACGGACGGGTGTTGCCTCTGCGGGGAATGGTTCCAGGTACCTGAAGCACGCTGGTGCTGCGATTCCACCGCTGCCCTGGAAGGGGATTATTCCTTGCGTCACTGTTATGATAATCCCGAGGAGGGCTGTGATTACCTGGTACTCCGCCATGATCGGCTGAATCATGCCGAATCCTTTTCGTTCTCTTTCAGGATCAGGCACGGATTTGACCCCAGTTCCCAGAACAACTGGCAGGTGGCCCTGGGGGCGGAGTTCCTGGCCGGCGCGGACCCGGATGAGGATCCCCCGCGCCTTTTGGAAGGAATGGTTCTGGGAGTGAACTATACCGGGTCCGATGACCTGGTAAAGATCTGGCGGGTGGAAGAAGGGGATGCGGAGGTGTTGTTTTCCTCTTCGCTGAACTACCAGGAACAGGTGGGCACAGAGCTATCCCCCCTTTTTGTTCTCCAGGGGGATGGGGATGGGGGTCTGGATCTCAGTGTTTCCATCCATCCGGATTCGGGGGAACCGGTGCACCTGGGATCCTTCCGTGCGGGGAATTTCCAGTGGGGCCGGCAGCTGGTGGTGCGTTACCGGTACACGGCATTGCGGGACAGGGGTTTATGGCTGGATCACCTGGTCCTGCAGGGATGTTTTGAGCGGGACACGGTTCCTCCAAGGGTGATCCACGCGGTGGTCCTCAATGAACGGACCCTGAAGCTCGAGTTTTCTGAAACAGTGCGGGATCCGGCACCCGGTCTGTTCCGGCTGGGCCCGGTGGGGGATTCCACGGGGAGGATGCCCGCTAATGTTTCCGTGGAGGATCAAAGCCTGGAACTTTTCTTTGAGGAGACGATCCCCAACCGGGTACCCCGGCTGCTAAGGATCGGGGGAGTGGAGGATGCAGACGGGAACCGGTCCCGGGATACCGTGGTGGAGGTGATGCGCAACGAGGCCCGGTGGGGGGACCTGGTCATGAATGAAGTGATGGCCGATCCCGATCCGGCTGTCCGTCTCACGGAGGAGTATCTGGAACTGTACAACCGGTCCGGGTTTCCACTGAACCTGGAGGGGTGGATCCTGCAGGTGAACGAGCGGACCTATCTTCTGGAATCCTCCATATTGCTACCCCTGTGCGGGGAAATCCCGGAAATGGGGACAGCTCCCATGACCCTGTCTCCGGGCGGGTATGCGGTCCTGCATGGGGTCACCCTTCCCAATGACGGGGCCACCCTTTCACTCCACAGTCCGGAGGGGCACCTGGTGCATGCGGCTGCCTACAGGGTCCCCTGGGATGGCCCGGACTGGAAAAAAGAAGGAGGATGGTCCCTGGAATCCCCCGACCCGGAGCTGGTATGCGGGACCTCTTCGAACTGGCAGTACTCCACGGACCCGGACGGAGGAACTCCATGCAGGCCGAACAGTGTTGAGGAAACACGGTCGGACGTGGAAGCACCTGTAATGCTCTACACCGGCCTGGGTGAGGCGGGGGAATTATTGATCCATTATGATGAAACGATATGCCTTCCCCCCGATATACCTTCAGCCTTCCGCCTGGATCCCGGGGATGCCGGGCCGGACTCGGTATGGCTGGTCCCTCCGCTTCACCAGGTTTTGCGACTCCATTTTCCGGAGGATTTCAGGGAGTGGCCCCATTACCGGTTAAGTGTATCCGGCATCGGGGACTGCCGGGGGAACCAGGCAGGTGAAGAGAGGGTGGAGGCCGGAGCCCTCACCCTGCCCGGGACCGGGATGGTGGTGATCAACGAAATCATGTTTGATCCGGAGGAGGGCAAGGCGGAATATGTGGAACTTTTCCTGCGGGGTGAACGCCCGCTGGATCTTATGGATCTTTCCATTCACCTGGTGGAGGAGGGAGGCGTCCCGGACCATCCGCTGGCGCTGTCCCCACACTCCAGACTTTTTCTGCCGGGGCAATACCTGGTGCTGACTCCATCCGCCGGGCAGCTTATGCACGGGTACGGGCTGGAAACGAGCGGACAATGGGTAGAGGTGGAGGGCTGGCCCGGGCTGAAAAACAGCAGCGGGAAGATCATTCTGACCGACCGGGCCGGTTCGGTGGTGGATGAGGCCGTGTACAGGGATGACATGCATATGGAGCTGCTTGCCGATCCCAGGGGGATCAGCCTGGAGCGGGTCACAACCAGGGGGGCCGGGACGAATCCGGATAACTGGCATTCGGCAGCTTCCGCAGCCGGTTATGCCACTCCAGGAAAGGAGAATTCACAATCCCTTTCGGAAGGGTATCCGGACCGGCTTCTGGAGGTGTACCCGCAGGTGTTCAGTCCGGATAACGACGGGTACAACGACCTGCTAACGGTAACCATTTCAACCGGCAGCCCGGGGTGGGTAATCGGGGTGTTCATCACCGATCTGCAGGGACACAGGATCAGGGAGCTGGCCAACAATCATCTTGCCGGACCGGTGCAAACCTATTCCTGGGACGGGGAGGGAGGGAACGGTTCCCTGCAGCCCATGGGATTTTATGTGGTCCATGCCCGCGGATTCCATCCGGCCACAGGGGAACAGTGGGTCAGGAGGAAGGGGGTGGGCCTGCTGTACCGGTGATTTTCAGGAGCCCTTTCCGGGTAAACAGAACGATGAGAATGGCTCCGAAACCCAGAAAGGCCACAAAGCGGAAGGTCGGCAGAAATCCCACACGGTCCACGGCTCCTCCCACTACGGGATAGACCACGACACTGACAAAGAAGTTCAGGGTCATGTAGATGGAGTTTACGAAGGCTTTTTTCTCGGTATTAAGTTCCTGCACCGTGGCCAGCATCACGGAAGTGGGAGCAAAAATGAAAAAACCAAGTGGCAGCAGGACTGGGAAGATCCAGAAACCTTCCAGGTTCAGGAACAAAAGGGTCAGCAGGGGGGAGGCGATGCTGATGATCAAAAGGGTCCGGAACCGGCCGATCTTATCACTTATGGTCCCGGCGAACAGGGCCCCCATGGCCCCGGAGAGCTGGATCACGGTCAGCGCCAGTTCCGAATAGTGCAGTGAATTCCCGGTGGAGGTAAGAAAGGTGGGCAGGAAGTAGGTCACCGATGCCTTCATGCCCGCCTGGAAGAGGGTGAACCCTCCGGTGAGCACAAAGGCCGCAGCATAGCGCAGGAAGATCCGCCAGTAGCTTCCCTCCTGATGCGTTCGGGATGAAGTGGAAGGCGTAAACCGGGCCTTGCTGAACTGGATCCAGAGTACAATGGAGGCGGTAATGCCCAGCGGCATCATTCTCCACATTCCTTCCAGGCCCCACCAGCTGATCACCCCGAGGATAACCATGGGTCCTGCTGTACGGGCCAGTTCACCTCCCACCATGAAATAGCTCATGCCTTTTCCGACGCGGCTTCCGGAAAGCTGCCTGACCATCACCGGAGTGGGGATGTGCCATAGCGTGGAACTGATACCCGAGAAAAAGAGAAGAATCGCCAGGAAAATGTAGCCGGGAGCCACTCCGATCAGGCTCATAAAAACGGCGGTCATGGCCGGTGAAAAAATAATCATATAGCGCATCCTCGGCCGCT
>CAYRLP010000123.1:0-7207 GCA_964424935.1 uncultured Bacteroides sp. | reverse complement strand
TCCCCGTACTGTACAGGCTGGAAAGTTCAGTTGAGCACGGGGGGGCCATGGTGGACCAGGTAAATACAACGCTGGGCATTAAATGGATGGAGTTCCGTGGTCAGCAATTCTTCCTTAACGGGAATCAGGTCCGACTCATGGGTGTGAACAGGCACCAGGAATATCCCTTTATTGGTTATGCCCTGTCGGACAGTGCACAGTTCCGTGATGCACGCAAGATCAGGGAAGCAGGGTTCAATTACGTCAGATTGTCTCATTATCCACATTCGCGGGCTTTTATGGAGGCCTGTGATAAACTGGGGATCCTGACCATAGATGCCATCCCCGGTTGGCAGTACTTCAATCCGGATCCCTCCTTCAGTGACTATGTATTTCAAACGGCACGTGATCTGATCCGCCGCGACCGAAACCATCCCTCTGTCCTGGCATGGGAGGTCTCGCTCAACGAGACCTGGATGCCGGAGTCCTTCATCGACTCGCTCGTTGGTATCGCACATCGTGAGTATCCCGGCAGCCAGTGCTTTACTGCCGGATGGCAGGAATATGGGTATGATATCTACCTGCAGGCAAGGCAGCACCGGCTTCACCAGGAGGAGCTTAACCGGGAAAAGCCTTACGTAATTTCCGAATACGGCGACTGGGAATACTATGCAATGAACGCCGGTCTGGAACAGGACCAATGGGAAGATATGCTGCCCGAAGAGCGATCCAGCCGTCAATTACGTCGTTACGGGATGGAACGTCTGATGCAACAGGCCACGAACATCCGGGAGGCGCACAATGACAATTTAAATACTCCGGCCTTTGCCGATGGGTACTGGGTGATGTTCGACTATAACAGGGGCTATGCGGATGACCTGGAATCCTCGGGAATTATGGATATATTCCGTATTCCCAAGCCCGCATACTATTTCTTTCAGAGCCAGCGTCCACTGGAAGGCCCGTTCGGAGGTCCGATGGCCCACATAGCCGAACCCACTGAAAGGAACGGCCGGAGCGAAGTTCTGGTTTTCAGTAATTGCGAAGAGGTCGAACTCTGGGTGGACGGGAAGAGTATGGGCAGAACGGGACCGGTCCGGGACCGGATATCAGACCAACTGGCGCATCCGCCCTTCAGATTTTCAATGGTTGAACCGGAATACAGGATCCTGGAAGCTTTCGGATATATCGACGGGAACCAGGTCACCCGGTCGATCCGGAGAAATCCGGGGGAACCCACGGCCCTGAATATCCAGGTAGATTTGAGTGGAAGGCAACTGATGGCTGCCTGCAATGATGTAGTATTTGTTCACGCATGCCTTGTGGATAGCACGGAAACAATCGTACCAGAGAATGATATTCCCGTGTCATTCCAGGTCTCCGGCCCTGCAGAATTGATCGGTGATAATCCGGCAAACCTGGAGGCAGGCATAGCCTCCATTCTGCTTCGGGCAGGATCAAAACCGGGAAAAATAACTATCCGGGCAAATTCCCGGGACCTGGAAGAAGCAAGCTTTGAGCTGGAAAGCACGGGTAAGAACTAGAGCCGCCGCATAGGTAGTTTTAGGTTAGAAAGGGGTTGCAGATCCAACATCAGGATCTGTAGCCCCGATTCTATTATGCCACCCCTGGTCTATTCCCGGCAGATGAATTTCTTGGTGGATTTGAGCGACCAGCGGAGCACACGCTCCATCATGTTCATTGTCCTAGGCCAGCGATACAAAATGACACAAAAATTTAGAATTGTTCCGGAATCCTGAAACACTATATTTGGCATTCGTCCAATGTCAAAATTATGCTATTGAAAGCATCGGATTCAAATTCAAAGGAAACAGCTGGCATCCCCTGCAGTTCAAAGAAAATTCCCCTGTGGCTCGTGTTACTAGATAACATTCCGACCATGCTACTATTTATACTGGGATTTCTGATTATTGAAAAGATCTCACTGGTCCTGGCCATCCTATTTGCAGCTTATACTATTTTCAGCGTCGTATGGTTCTGGGCAAAAATATGTCCATACTGTCATCATTATGATACCCATGCTTGTCCCTGCGGATACGGAGTCATCTCATCCAGGTTCTTCAGGAGGAAAGACAACAGATCATTCAGGAAAGTGTTCAGCAGGAATATCGGAATCCAGTATCCAAATTGGTTTGTTCCTTTTGCTGTTGCGATATTTCTCATCATTACCCGGTATTCAATGGAAATACTGGTCATTACCATTCTTTTTGCATTGGTTGGATTTGTTATCATCCCTCTCATATCGAAGCTGGTAGGATGCAGGAATTGTGAAATAAAAAATGAATGTCCCTGGATGGCAGCAAATAGAGTAAAACAATACCATGGTTGATTGGTCTGACTGTTCATCCGGTTAAAGATTCCCTCATTTGCGTATTGGATAATTACCCTCAGGAGCAGTAGTTCGGTTCGACGGTTTTTCATAAATTCACATGAATAAACACACCCAAAAAATGAAACAGTTCCTGACCATTGTTCTTATCGGATTCGTTTCTCTTGCACTGCAGGCACAGCCCTATCCGTTCCAGAACCCGAACCTGGGAGATGAGGAACGGCTTGATAACCTGATCTCCCTGATGACGCTCGAGGAGAAGATCCAGTGTTTCTCCACCCGTCCCTCCATTCCGCGCCTGGGTGTTCAGGGCACCCGGATTATCGAAGGGCTCCACGGACTGGCCCTGAGCGGGCCTGCCAACTGGGCCGTCAAAGGTCCGGGTGAATCAGTGACCACCACCTTCCCGCAATCCATCGGGCTGGCGCAGATGTGGGACCCCGAGCTTCTTCGTCAGATAGCAGCCCAGGAAGCCGATGAGGCGCGTTACCTCACGCAGAGTCCCAAATACGGAAGAGCTGGCTTAATCGTCCTGGCCCCCAATGCCGACCTGGGCCGGGATATCCGCTGGGGGCGCACCGAAGAATGCTACGGGGAGGATCCCTTCCTGGTCGGAACCATGACCACAGCATATGTCAGGGGGCTTCAGGGCGATGATCCCAAATACTGGAAGACCGCTTCGCTGATGAAACATTTCCTGGCTAACAGCAATGAAAATGTAAGAACACTTACCTCCTCCGATTTTGATGACCGACTTTTCCGGGAGTATTACAGCTATGGATTTTACAAAGGAGTCACAGAGGGAGGATCACGTGCCTTTATGGCCGCCTACAACAAATACAACGGCATTCCATGTACCGTTCATCCCGTGCTGAAATCTGTAACGGTGAGCGAGTGGGGTCAAAACGGAATCATTTGCACAGACGGGGGCGCGTTTCAGCAACTCCGGACCACCCATCATTATTTCGATGACCTGGACAGTGCAGCAGCAGCATGCATCAAGGCAGGGATCAATATGTTTCTGGACCGCTATGTGGGCAACCTGCAAAATGCCCTGTCCAAAGGACTGGTTACCGAGGATGAGATAGACCAGGCCCTGCGGGGCCCCCTGCGAGTGCTGTTGAAACTTGGCTTTCTGGATCATTCGGATCAGAATCCCTACGTAAACATCGGAGTTATGGATACGGTTGACCTCTGGACGAAAGAGGAGGCACAAAAGCTTGCCCGGGAAGCGACAGTGAAGTCAGAGGTTCTTCTAAAAAATGAAGGACAGCTCCTGCCTCTGGACAAAACAAAGATCAGATCCATTGCGGTTATTGGTCCGAGTGCCGACCTGGTGATATCGGACTGGTATGCGGGAACACCCCCTTACCGGGTTTCGGTACTGGACGGAATTAGAAATTCACTAGGCGAAGAGGTGGACCTGTTATTTGCCCGGAGCAATAAGTCGGATTCCGCGGTTATCGCGGCGAAACAGGCGGATGTGGCGGTGGTATGTGTAGGGAACCATCCCCTGAGTTACGGCCTGTCCTGGGGTCAGAATTATGTGGCCAGCGACGGGCGTGAGGATGTGGACCGACAGGCGATCTCCCTGGAACAGGAGGACCTGGTGAAGCTGGTCAAACAGGCGAATCCGAACACGGTACTGGTGGTTGTTTCCAGTTTCCCGTATGCTCTGAACTGGTCCAAAGAACACATACCGGCCATCCTGCATATCAGCCAGTCGAGCCAGGAGCTGGGCAATGGCCTGGCTGATGTTTTGTTTGGAAAGATAAGTCCTGCCGGCCGGCTGGTACAGACCTGGTCCACCTCCATCGACAATCTCCCTCCCATGCTGGATTACGATATCCGGAACGGACATACTTACCTGTATGATTCCCATGAACCACTGTTTCCGTTTGGATACGGGCTGACGTACACGAGCTTTGAATATGCAGATCTCCTGACCGAAAAACCGGATATTAAGGATGGGGAAACCGTTCGGGTATCATTGACCCTGACAAACACGGGTCCATACGACAGCGACGAAGTGGTTCAGCTCTATGTCCGGTTCCCCGACTCAAAAGTGAAACGGCCCCTAAAGGAGCTCAAGGGTTTCAAAAGGGTCTCCGTTCCGAAGGGAACATCCGTGGAAGTTACCATACCTCTTGATTCGGAAGATCTGAAATACTGGGATACGGCTTCCCATCAGTTTGTGCTGGAAGAAGGGACCATCCAGTTCTTTGTGGGTCCCTCTTCCGCAGATGAACGATTGACAGGAACCCTGGTTTCGCGTTAGCGGAGCTCAATCAGGGAACCCCTTAAGACGACCGGCTGCCTCATCATGGGCATCCTGGAAGTGATTGCCGCAGCTTTTGGCTCAATGGTCAACCTTAGTGCCCCGAATTGCTCCGAGAATGTAAACACAATGGTTTCGGAGCGTAAACTCTCCTCCACAAAGCGGCCTGTGATCTCAAGGGTGGTCGAATCGGTCCAGGAATACGCGGCCCCCAGTTTTAGGACGGGCCGTGGAATCGTATAATTTGCATCGATCGATTTGGAAACATTTTCACGGGGAGGAGCCAGAAAGGATGCAGAATACGTATTGGATATTTTCCATACACCGGATCCGGCCTTGACAGATGCAAGCTGGTTGTCCCGTTTGATGGCAAAGGTGCCATCCCCTTCGTCAAATGCTAAGTATACGGACTGGATATCATATTCATTCTCTGAGAGCGCAAATTCTTTCCCGGAGATTCTGGATTCAAAATCCGTATTCATCGTTGAAGCCTCTCCGGGTGAAATATTCAGGGTTGAGGACTTACGCTGCATCTCACTATACGTGTCCGGATCTGCGGTCAGCGCCTTTTCCGACTGAATGGCCGGAAAGAGGTAATCGTGCATCAGGTTCAGTTCCTTCTGGGTGTTCCTGGCATTGGCTGTGAATACCACGATTGCATCCCTGTCGGGAAACAACACCACGAACTGGCCTGCCATCCCGTCGAGCCGTACGGAGCTATTCCGTCCCCTCCACATCTGGTAGGCATATCCCTGAGCCCAGTCGCTCATATCATCCGTTTCCGGGGTGGTTTGGATCTTGAATGAGGTGGCTTCCCTGACCCACTCTTTGGGGATCAGCTGCTGTTTGTTCCAGATCCCTTCATTCATCAGCAACTGCCCGAATTTTGCCAGGTCCTCCGTTCGGAGCCTCAGTCCGATCATGCCCAGATTGATACCCTGCGGGTTCAGGTCCCAGTCGATCCCCCTGATCCCAAGGGGCTTGAATATTCTTGGCATCAGGTAATCAAAAATTGTTTCTCCGGTTACCTGCTGGACGATGGCCGAAAGCATGAAGGTGGCCATGTTATTATACATAAACACCGTTCCCGGTTTGTGGACCGGATCCGTATCCATGAAGGTCGTGATCCAGTCTCCGTTGTTTCCGAAGGACCTTGGCTCCGGATCCTGACCCACCGACATGGTAAGCAGATCCTGTACGGTCAGTTCTTTCATATAATCAGATAGGGTATCGGGCAAAGAATAGGGAAAGAAAGAAACGACCCGGTCGTTTACCTTCAACCTGTTTTCTGCGACGGCGAGTCCCACTGCAGTAGCGGTGAAAGTCTTGCTGGCTGAATACAACAGATGCCTGTATTCCGGCTCGTAAGGTTCCCACCAGCCTTCAGCTATGACCCTGCCATGGCGAAGAAACATAAAACTGTGCAGCTCCACATCGCTTGTATCCGCTGCATTCAGGAAATCAAGGATTCCGGAGGAGGATACCCCCTCCGCTTCCGGAGTACTTCTTGGAAGTTTCGTATAGGATTGTCCAATCAGGTTAAATGATAAGGCAGAGATCATGATCCAGGCCAGGATCATCGGGAACAGGGGTACAGTTTGTTTCATAGGTAAGTGTTTTAATCAGTATTCTGAACAGTTTCCTGGGTTAAGTCTTTGATGTGACCTGTAGCTGTATTACTTTGCAAGATAAGGATTCGAACCTGATTGAATAGATGATATCATACTAAAAACAGACCATATGGCAGCAAAGATTCAGATCATACGTTCGGTGGACTATCTGGATATCTCCGACAGCGGTGAGATCAATTTTCCGGATAGCCGGAAGAAGCTCAAGCAAATTGCACAAAGGGATACTCCTTCGGATTGGGATGTGCTCTTTGATTTCCGGAGGACCCAGTGGGTGGTTTCTACCGATGAGATATTTGACCTGGTGGAAGTATTTCTTGACAACCGGAATTCCTTCAGGGAGAAGGTCGCACTTCTGCTTTTACCCGGGGTGAATTTTGACAGGGAGGAGTTTAATGAACTCTGCGCCAAATACCAGCCCATTCCCGTCAGAACATTTACCAATTACGAAGATGCCATACACTGGTTTTATCAGGATTGATCATGCCCGTACGAGTCAGGGGAGGGAAGAATCCTGCCGTACGGATCAGAGCTGGGCGGTCACATGGAGCTCATCCACTCCAGCCACGTCGGCCAGGTTTTCCAGCAGATCACTTTCCATGCGTCCACGTACATGGACCAGCACATTATCGTCACCTCCGACCACCACGATCAGGTCCCGGATCTTTCCGTTCTTTTCCCTGGCGGCAATGATCACATCCTCGTCTTCGTCATGCACCTCCATTAGCAGGCGGTAGGAACCGTTCATGCCGTCCAGATTGATCTCTTCAGCAAAGTTCACTCCCGGGTAAAGTTGAGGTTCATCGATGGTGAGCACGGTAACGGAACGCAGGGATCTGAGCAGAGCCCTTTCTTCCTGGTCCAGATCAGCAACGGCCCCGGCCAGCTTCATAACAAAGCCGGGAATCCTGAGGGCCACGACGCCCTCCTCTCCTTTGTACTGGTAGTAGAGCCTGTGGAATTGTGCAGGCT
>CAYRLP010000122.1:6267-7213 GCA_964424935.1 uncultured Bacteroides sp. | reverse complement strand
CATCAGGAAATGTCCCGAATGCAGCGAAACGAATACATCCCTGATCAGGGGAAGGGAGTTACAGATTAAATCCCTGCTCGTTGAATAAATAGCTTTAAAAATGTGTGATACTTGCGGATGCAGCCACAATTCCAATGATGTAAAGATCTCCCGTCCTGGAGAGGAAGATCATGATGCGTTCATCCCTCACGACGACCAGGGCTACGCTCATGAACACCATCATAACCATGATCATCCTCACTCTCATGATCATCATCACTCTCATGATCATCACGATATTCATGAGCATGACCAACATGATTTCTCTGCAGAGCGGCGTATCAGGCTGGAAGAGGATATCCTGGGTCAAAATCATCTAAAGGCGGAGCGCAATCGAGGTTATTTCGAGGCAAAGGGCGTAGTGGCTGTTAATCTGATGAGTTCTCCTGGATCGGGAAAAACAACATTGCTTGAGAAGTCTATTCCCTTGCTCCGGGCAAAGAGACCAGTGGCTGTGATCGGTGGGGACCAGCAGACCCTGAATGATGCAGAACGCATAGACAAGGCAGGAGCTCCGGTTGTGCAGATCAATACAGGTTTCGGATGCCATCTGGATGCAGAAATGGTCCGGAATGCTGTCAAAAAACTGGAACTGAAAAAGGACTGTGTGCTCTTCATTGAAAACGTCGGTAATCTGGTCTGTCCTTCCCTTTTCGAACTTGGGGAACAGATCCGGGTAGTCATTATCAGTGTGACCGAGGGAGAGGACAAGCCACTTAAATATCCGACGATTTTTGAGCGGGCAGGATTGTGCATTATTAACAAGACAGACCTTTTACCCTATGTTGATTTTGTGGTGGAAGAGGTAAAGTCGAATGCTCTGATGGTGAACCCGAATCTCCTTTTTATGGAGCTTTCAGCAAAGACGGGTGAAGGTATGGATCAGTGGATCGAATGGATCCTTTCA
>CAYRLP010000122.1:0-6257 GCA_964424935.1 uncultured Bacteroides sp. | reverse complement strand
ACTCCTGAATATTAATCAACCCACCAGTTCGTCGATAATCCTCCGGATTGCATCGTAGACCTTCCCTGGAGTGTCCTTCAGGTCCGGGGATAGTTCCATCCTAACCTGATGAACCTTTCTTATCTGAATTGTAATAAGGTATAGTTCCGGTAGTTCATCCAGAAGCTCAGCCGCCTGCAAAAGATCCCTCAACCCGATATCGTGAGAGGTCAGAGACCTGGGAAAATCGGAGGCAAACCTGGGGCGAAGTACCTGTACCTCCCCCGGAATCCCTGGCCCGGAAGTGGCATCAATAAAAATTACGTGGTCATATTCATCCAAATATGAAAGCAGTTGGAACCCTGCGGTACCCCCGTCCAACAGGTCTATTCCTGCCGGGAGTTGCATCGTTCGAAGGTGTTCTATACACCGGATCCCAATTCCTTCATCTCCCATCAGCAGATTCCCCAGCCCCATAATCAGTATTCTTGGTTTCATTTGCAGAGATAAGCAACAAGCAATGACGACTAATCGATCCTTAAAGGTACGTCTTTGGTAAAGAATTTAATCAAGTTATATGCAGCACTCAACTTTATAAACGAAAAAGCGTTTATAGTTTGTGACTTACAAATCAGATAAGATACCTAGTGAAATATGAATAGTCAGTTTGCATTTAAAACAATATAAACATGAAACGATTTACAATTATCCTGCTCCTTCTGGCACCGGTTCTGGTAATCAGCGCCCAAACCTCTGACGATGAAATTGATTACATACAGGCTATTTTTGGCATGGAAAAACGTGCAGCGGTAAAGGACTTCATTGAATTAAAGCAGAGTGAATCCACTGCCTTCTGGAATCTGTATGATGAATATGAGATCAAGCGAAAGGAATACGGTAAGGAGAGAATTGCACTGCTCGATAAATTTGCAAATGAGTACAGCAGTATGACAGATACTGAAAGTGCTGCATGGATGAAATCCGTGATCTCATTACGGAAGAAAAATGAAAAGCTTATTGAGAAGTACTATAAACAAATATCCAAAGAGTGTTCCCCTGTCGTAGCCATGCAATTCTATCAAATAGAGAGTTATGTCCTATCCGGGATCCGATACCAGATACTCGAGAATATACCGTTCTGAATAATACCTCTTAAGCTGTTTTAAGCCCATCTTATCATCCTATTCTTCTATCTGAATGGGACTCTGATAATGTTTTGTTATAGGATTATAATCCTGATCTGACCAATGTAACAGGGATTGTCAGGCACCCGTTCCATACCATGGCACAACTTTTGTTTTTAACTAAGCAAAACCAGAACCATAAAGCAACGTGTCATGAAAACACTTCATACCATATATACCCTGCTAGTCTTTTCAGCAGCTTCGGTTTTTGCAGCTGCACAAGACTATCCGGAAGAATATCTTGGACTTCCGGGAGACAACCTTAACCTCTATGCCGTCATGAACCTTTTCCAGGAATCAGAGACCCTGGAAGGATTTGAGCGAAGCCTGAATGATAATGAGTCCATGATCAATAACCTGGACCTGAACGGCGATAACTATGTAGATTACATTACTGTTTCTGACTATGTCGAAGGGAACGTTCACACCATTGTCCTGCGAGCTGCGCTGAACAATAACGAACAACAGGATGTCGCCGTTTTCGTTGTTGAGCAGTTGCAGAACGGAGCTGTGCAGATCCAGCTGATCGGGGATGAGGCACTGTATGGACCAAATTATATTGTTGAACCAATCTATGCCGAAACCCCCAATCCTGGTTATACCGGGAATGTCTACAGGAGAAATGTGAATGTGGTCACCACAACCTATTATGATATCGCTGCCTGGCCTCTGATCAGGTTTATCTACTATCCCGGATATGTGGCGTGGAGGTCATCCTGGTACTGGGGATATTATCCCAGGTACTGGAGACCCTGGAGACCCCACTACTGGCATTATTACTACGGATACCACTATCACTGGCATGACTACTATTACACACATTATCATCACTGGAATCATTTTCGGAGCAGGTACTATGCGACTTACTATCGACCCCGTGTACGAATATACAGTCCAACTGTAGTTGTAAACATCAATAAGGGTCGTTACCGGAACACCTATTCACGACCGGATCAGAGGCGTGCAGGAGAAGAATATTACAACCGGACCGCCTCCAACAGGTCAAGACCAGGGGTTTCAGCAAATGCACGAAATACAAATGCAGTCCGAACAACCACTGCCAGGAACACCACCCAAACACCACCGACTGTAAGGACCAGCAGCAGGAGCAACGCTACTTCTGTGCAGCGTTCCAGCAGCAGTAACAGCAGAAACAGTGCGGTTCAACGCAATAACAGCAGTACAAGGGGCAACGCCTCTGTGGCCAGAAGCAGCAGCAATAGAAGCACTCCTTCGGTCCAGCGCTCCAGCAGTTCAAGAAGTACGCCCTCTGTGCAGCGATCCAGCAGCTCAAGAAGTACTCCTTCAGTGCAGCGATCCAGTAGCTCAAGAAGCACGCCCTCTGTGCAGCGATCCAGCAGTTCAAGAAGTACTCCTTCTGTGCAGCGATCCAGCAGCAGTAGCAGCAGTCGAAAGAGCAGCGCCTCTGTATCCAGAAGCAGCAGTTCAAGAAGCACGCCATCTGTGAAACGTTCCAGCAGCAGTTCAAGAAGCACGCCATCTGTGAAACGTTCCAGCAGCAGCTCAAGAAGCACACCCTCTGTGAAACGTTCCACCAGTAGCAGTAAAAAGAGCAGTAGCAGCCAGAGGAGTAGCAGCCAGAGGAGTAGCAGCCAGAGAAGCAGCAGCTCTTCACGAAGATAACAACCTCACTGCATTGTATTGAGATTTCAAGGCGGATATCATTTCAGGTATCCGCCTTTTTGCATTCTATCTGATCGATACCCGGGCTTTTGAATGTTTAAGTTAATCTACCAGAAATCCGGCTTATATTTTCAGGGTCAGGTCATTCTTCAGGGGTGGCTTGGGACAAGCAACTCTATTATCCTCATCCTATTTGATTTAAGGGAAATAAATGTTAATTTGTATGAGCCAAGAATTCTCCATGCTTAATTTCTACGGGCATAGGAATGACTTTATACGATCTTCATGCATGAAGAGTTGGAATGGTTTCAAAGGATTAATATTCTTATTAGTCATTCTATTTATAGAGCCTTGTTTCTTATTGGCCCAGCCCAACATCCTGCTGATCTTTTCCGATGACCTGAATACCAGGATCGGGCCTTATATGGAGTTGAGACAGCACACACCGAACCTGGATGAACTTGCCAGAAAGGGTGTACGGTTCAGCCGGGCCTATTGCCAGTTCCCGCTCTGCGGTCCTTCACGAGCCTCTGTCATGAGCGGCCTCTACCCCGAAACAAACGGGGTTCTGGTAAATGATGACAGCCCCGGAAGCTACAAGAAGATAAATCCTTCCCTGAAAGAACATCCTTCTATGGCAGGCTTTTTCCGGGAACAGGGATATTTTACCGCGCGGGTCTCGAAGATATTCCATATGGGGGTTCCCGGCGGTATCGAACGCGGCGAACCGGGAGGAGATGAACCCGATTCATGGGATTACGCCTTCAATGTGATGGGACCGGAAACCTGCAGCCCGGGAACGCTGGAGCTACTCTCCCCCATCAACAAGCACTACGGGGGTAACTTTTCAAGGATGATCCTGCCGGACAGCCTGGGGCTATTCCAGACCGATCATGTAGCAGCCAGCCAGGCCATAGCCATCCTTGAGAACCGGGCCGGGTTGATCCCCGAAGGGGCCAGGAACAAAAAGCGGATCAAACCCGATGCCCCGTTCTTCCTTGCCGTGGGGTTTGTCAGGCCGCACGTTCCTTTGATCGCCACGGAAAGTTGCTTCGAGAACTACCCGGTTAGCGAAATGGTGTTGCCACCGGTGAAAATCGGTGATAATGTTCCGGAAGAAGCGCTGAGAAACAGGAATGAAAACAGATTCGGGATGGATGAGCTGCAGCAGAAAAAAACTATCAGTGCCTATATGGCAAGTGTGAGGTTTATGGACCAGCAGGTGGGAAGGCTCCTGGATGCACTTGAGAAACTGGACCTGAGAAAGAACACGATCGTAATCTTTCTTTCCGACCATGGTTACAACCTGGGGGAACACGACTGTTGGCAGAAGTCCAGTCTTTGGGAGGGAACGGTCCGGGTTCCGCTGATCATCTCCGTGCCGGGAATGGAAAGCAATTATGGGACTACATGCAATTCCATCACAGAGCTTATCGATCTCTACCCAACCCTTGTGGAACTGTGCGGTTATGAAGGAAATGCACCTGCCATTTTACAGGGAAAAAGCCTGGTTAAATATATCCGGGATAGCAAGCTGGTGGATGGGGAAGCCGAAGCATATACTGTCTCATACGGAGGAAGAGCTGGGACCATTGTCCATGGCGAGTGGCGATATACACGCTGGGGGGATGGTACAGATGCAGAGAACGAGGAGCTATATAATCATGCTGCGGATCCTGAAGAATTCCAGAACCTGGCAGATATTCCGGAGATACAGGCCATCCTGAATGAGATGCGGGAACGGTTTGACAGGGCAAGGATGATAAGTGTTAAGAATACTAACAATGAGCAACAGGCAAATCAAACTATTTCAAAGTGACGGGAGGATTATTGGCAGAATCTTCCTTACCATGACGATCCTGCCTGCTTTTACAAATTTCAGTTAAGGTAATACCAGTCAGGAACCCCTGAAAGCAGGCATATACAGCATCAGCATTATGCACAACGCAAGTACGTGACTATCATTTCTTGTGGAGCTATATGGTTTTGCTACCAGAAATCCGGCTTGATGGCTGAACTGCCCTTATATTCCCTGCAGTCCACGCAATGTTTGTTTACCTCTGCATAGACAGTGGTCCCGTCGTAGGTGGCCCTGGCAAAATAGGCCGGATAGCTTGTGGGCCGGTTGGAACCGGGTCCTGAGTTGACCGGCAGACAATAATAGGGATTGGGAGTATGGTCCAGTCCGGGGATATCCTCCGCAAATCCCCGGATTTCCTGCATACCCGACATGGTGAAAAAGCCCAGTACCTTCTCGTCCGGATCAGCAATATTGCAGATATTTGATTGTAAAAGAGCCGGCTGCATGTCAAAAAGCGTACCCTGACCCTGCAGGGTCGACCCCAGCTCGTTCCAGTAATGGAATCCCTCGGGACCCATGGAATACTGTCTTACAGGTCCAGTCATTTGGAATAAAGTCAAAGGCCTGGTTATAGGATCCATAATTCAGTTCCTTGGTGGAAAGGTTGTAGCTGACCGGGATGGTACGGGTAATATAACATACCCTGGGATTATCCTCCCCTTCCAGGGGTATCAGGGTCCATCGGTTCAGATATACATACGCTTCCATAGTGGGATTGTGAAACTCATAAGTTTCAGTCAGTTCCCAGCGGATGTATTCATAGGAGGCATCATCATAAGTGAAATCCACGTAAAACCGGATACCCGGAACAGGTTCATCTTCCCCTGTGTAAATCATCTCTTCCACCTTATAATAGATAGAATCGATGGCAGGAACGGGACGGATCCTGTCAAAATCCGACTGATATTCATTCCCCTCTGATGCAACAACTTTTAACTGGTAGGACATTCCGGTCCGAAGAAAGGACGAATCCAGATCAGCCGTATAATATCCGGGGTCCTCACTGTCGGTGAACTCCCTGCTTTCCCCGTCCTCCCTGAGCAGGAGCACATAACATCCCGGTTCCGGGTTAAACTTAGGAGCCTCCGGGTGGGAGGAACGGGATATTTCAACCACCTGGGTGCCGGAATCATCGGTAATGTGGGCATTGATCACCAGGAGCCCTTCCTTCAGATATATGTCATCAGGATAATATCGTTCCACGCATCCGGAGAGGAAGGCCATGGCGATCATAAGAATTAAGACAATGTGTCTAACAAATGATATCACGTCAGGATGGGCTCATTGTTGGGTGGAAAGAGCGCAATTTATACATTTTTTTCTATCAGGAGCCCCGCGAGGCTTAAAAGCTATTATTCAAAATCCAGATATTCTGAAAAGAAAGGCAATGTCCTGGTACGTATGCGTTCGGCGATTCGGTTGATATGGTCGCCCTCGTAGCTTTCATACTGATGCGGGATATGATAGGAATCCAGGCGTTCATGCAATTTCCGGGTTGAGCTGCTGATCCCTGCATCCTGGAGCCCTGCATCCATCCCGATGGCTTTAAGCATTTTCAGATTGTATACATACTGGTCGATCATATACAG
>CAYRLP010000121.1:0-7213 GCA_964424935.1 uncultured Bacteroides sp. | reverse complement strand
GCATAAACAAGAGGATGACCGATTCCCTGGCAAAGTCCTTGCTGAAATAGATCCGCATCCATGAAGCGGGTCTCCGTATCAAATGCCATAGAAGTTTCAGGATCCTACCCAGGATGCTTTTCCCATACGTCATGGGAACACCCAGCAGCTTCCAGAAACCGGACCCGCTCCCGTATCGCACCGGCTCCAGATGGGTATCTTCGTCGGGAGGAAAAATGGACCCGATGGCCACCCCTTTTGAAAAATCCTTTTCACGCATCCTGGAGTGAACCAGGGCCAGGCTTTCATTGTTGGTCCTGATCCCGGTTCCAACCAGTTCACTCACATTGGGCAGATATTTCCGCTTCATATTCAGCATTAGCCTGACCGTTCCCAGAACCCCTCCGGACAGGATCACACCTCCTGCTGTCAGTCCATGCTTCCTTTTAAACAGACCGGATGAATCCCTTATCCGGATGCGGTACCCGGCTTCGCCCGCTTCCTGTTTTCCGGCATCTGCGAAATCCAGTGTTTCGATACGGACCGCTTTTTTCCCGGCAAGAATCGTTGCCCCTCTTTTCTCTGCCAGGTAGAGATAGTTTTTATCCAGGGTATTCTTGGCATTGTAACGGCAACCGGTCATGCACGATCCACAAAAATTGCAGCCCGAGCGCCTTGGTCCCTCACCGTTAAAATAGGGATCCGGCACCTCCTGGTCCGGTTCACCGAAAAATACCGCCACACGCGTGGGCTCAAACAACTCCGATTTTCCATATTTTCCAGCAACCGCACGCAGCGCTTCATCCGAATCATACAATCCCGGATTTTCGTCGGCTCCCAGCATCCGTTCCGCTTCCGCATAGTGGGGTTCCAACTCCTTTTCCCAGTCCACCAGACCATTCCAGCTACCCGACTTGAAGAAGGCCGACCGCGGACGCGGAAGGGTATTTGCGTACATGAGGGAACCGCCCCCCACTCCCACTCCGCTCAATATCCCCACATGACGCATGAGGGTCATCTTAAAAATACCATGAAAACGGAACAGGGGCAGCCAGAGCCATTTGCGAAGCTTCCAGTTGGTCTCGGGGAACTCCTCCGGAGCCCACCTTTTTCCCTTTTCTATGACCAGAACCCGGTACCCTTTTTCAGACAGGCGCAGGGCCGAAACGGATCCTCCAAAACCCGAACCGATAATCACAAAATCATAATCGAATTGCATGCCCCAATATATTATTAAATCGCAGAATCCGGATTACATGGATTATATTTGTTCTACGGATGCAAGAACTTTCCCACGTCTATGTTCTCAAAAGAGGAAGCAAAAACCATGAGGGAGGAGTTTTGGGATTCCTTCAAACAAATGTCTGCCGGCAGAAGGGTACGGAAGCACCTTCCGGGCAACTGGATGCTGTCGAATACAGGTATCAAGGCCCTGAACCTTCGGTTTCATGTGGATCGTGAGGTGGCTCAGGTGGGAATTGACCTGGAAACCAGAAATATGGATAAACGGATCGAGTTATTCGAAAAACTGGAATCCGTAAAGAATCTGCTGGAACAGGCCATGGAAGCGCCGTTGATCTGGAAACTGGAGTATATCCGGGAGAACGGGAAATCGGTCAGCCGGATCTACCTGGAACAGGATGGAGTGGATATTTATAACCGGGATACCTGGTCCCGGGCACACCAGTTCATGTACAGGAATATGACAAAACTGGAAGCATTTTATCGTGAATACCGCGATTATTTTAAATACGGACCTAAACCGAACTAAAGAATGAAGCGTGATTCTGTTTATTTAAGCCTGTTTACAGCACTGCTGTTCGTTTCCCTGAACAGCGCGGCTCAGAAAACGCTAGTCGTAGCCGACAGGCAACCCGCATTTGCCGGATCCTTTTATCCTGGGACAAAAGCCGCACTCGAATCCCAGCTTCGGAAGCTTTTTCAGGAAGCCAGCACGGCCGAACTCCAGGGGAGGGTACAGACGCTGATCGTGCCCCATGCAGGGTATGACTATTCAGGAGTGGTTGCTGCATCGGCCTATAAAAGCGTTCCATCGGATGCCTCCTATGACAATATCTTCATCATAGCCTCCTCGCACCGGACGCAGTTCAACGGAGCATCTGTGAACCCGGCAGGGAACTACATCACTCCGCTGGGAAAGATGCCGGTGAACCAGAAAATAGCCAATGACCTGATCCGGGATCACCGCAATATCTCATATCATGAAGAGGCACATGACCGGGAACACAGCATCGAGGTGCAGATCCCCTATATCAAGTATCATTTCAAGAACCCTCCTCCCCTGGTCCCCATCGTCATGGGATCATCCTCCCCTTCAGCTGCGCGCGACCTGGCCACGGCTCTGATCCCCTACTTCACACCGGAAAACCTGTTCATCATAAGCACCGATTTCTCACACTACCCTTCCTACGGAGATGCCAAACGGGTCGATCAGACCACTGCGGATGCCATCCTGACTAAAGAGCCGGAGACTTTTTATAATACGCTCCGGAAAACCAGCCAGGAATCCGTCCAGAACCTGATGACCCCCTGTTGCGGCTGGAGCTCCGTCCTGACCATGCTCTATTTGGCCGACCGAAGGGATGACATGGAGCTGGTCCCTGTACTCTATCGCAACTCCGGCGATGCCTCTATCGGGGACAAGGACCGGGTAGTGGGATACTGGGCCATCGTCGGACAGGTCCGGTCCCCGGAAGATTATCCTCCCTTCATCCTCGAGCTGCCCGAAAAAGAGCAGTTAATCCAGATTTCTCGGGCTACCCTGGAAAGCTATATAAATAAGAGATCCTTATACGAGGTACCTCAGGCGGACCTTCCTTCAGCGCTGCAGGAGCCTGCCGGTGCATTTGTAAGCCTATACATGGGTGGAAGACTTAGGGGTTGTATCGGGAATTTCGCGCCTGACAAACCCCTTTATTCGGTGGTCCAGGAGATGACCATTGCAGCTGCGACGCATGATCCCCGGTTCGCACCGGTGGAATCCCCTGAATTGCCCTATATATCCATTGAGATATCGGTCCTGACCCCGCTGCATAAAATCAGCTCCATCGATGAGTTTCAGCTGGGCCGGCAGGGGATCTACATAACAAAAAACGGGCAGTCCGGAACCTACCTGCCCCAGGTGGCGGAGGAAACGGGCTGGAGCAAAGAGGATTTCCTCGGACACTGTTCCAGGGAAAAGGCCGGCCTGGGATGGGACGGGTGGAAAGATGCCGATCTGTATACCTACGAAGCAATTGTCTTTGGTGAAGAAATGAAGCAATGAAGCTATGACCGGGGAGGGCTACCATCTGATCTCCATCGGGACCCTGGTCCTGTTTGCCTATGCGCTGAGCCTGGTGCTGGTTCATTTCGAGATCATTCCCAGGCAGTTGAACCGGAGATTCTGGAACTACCTCCTCCTGGTTTTCTTTTCCTCCACTGCCGTACTCGGACTGATACTGGTACTTAAGGTCAATTACAAATGGAACATGACATGGGCTGAAGAGCTCCTGCAATGGCACGTTGATTCCGGGATCGGATTGGCTCTGGTGGCCATTTTCCACCTCCTCTGGCACCTGCGGTACTACACCCGGCCACAGGCCGTCCCTCCCGGGAAAGCCTCCGCTTCTTCTGAGGCCCTGGATAATGCCGCTACACTGACTTCATTTCAGTTCCGGGCTTTCTTTCTTCTGCTGGGCTATATAAGCATGCTGGCTCAGCTTGTCCTGCTCAGGGAGTTTATTAAGAGCTTTCACGGGAACGAGCTGGTGATCGGCATTTTCCTGGCCATCTGGATGATACTGACCGCCGTGGGTTCCCTGGTTGGGAACCAGTACCGGCTCAGCCTCCGCCGCAGCACCGTCCACGGAATGCTGCTCCTTCTGGGAGCCCTTCCCCTTCTGATCTATCTGCTGCTGCTGCTTGCGAACCGCTTCTTTTTTCTTCCGGGTTATCAACCGGGACTGGTGGAAATCGCCACCTGCATGATCCCTCTTACCTTGCTTTTTACCGGTGTATCCGGCTTTCTGTTTGGAACCATGTCAAAATCAGCGGGGATGTCCGAATCCCGGTCTTTCCCTTACCGGCTCGATTCCCTGGGTTCCCTGATTGGTGGCTTCCTGTTCGGATTGATCCTTGTGCACTTGTTGAACAATCTTCAACAGCTGGTCCTTCTCTTCCTGTTTACCTGTGTGGTCCTGGCAGGCATGTTCAGCTATCCACGGAGATCCTCCCTGAGGTGGATGCTGCTGCTGGCGGGCACTCTGCTGTTCGCGGTGAGCCTGTTCCCCGAGGCAACCAACCGGGTAGAGGGGATCCGGTACCGGAATGAAACCATCCTTAGGAGCAAGGATACCCCGTACGGGAATCTGACATTCACCTCCAGGAACGAGGAGGTTACCGGATACGAGGACGGAAACCCTGTTCTCAGTTCTGCCGATGTGACACGCGTAGAGGAATCGGTGCATTTTGCAGCATTACAGCACCCCCGGCCCAATTCATTCCTGCTTCTCGGCGGCAGTCTGAGCGGTCATATCACCGAAACAGCCAAATACGGACCCCAACGGATCGATTACTGCGAAGCAGATCCCTGGATCTATCGCCTGGGACGGCTCTACTTGCCGGAGGATCACCCGGAGGGACTGAATTTTATTCCCATGGATGGGCGCAGCTGGCTTATGAAATCGGGGGACCTTCGATACGATGTGATCATCTCCACCACCAGTGAACCCTACACCCTGGGCTGGAACCGGTACTTCACCCTTGAGTTTTACGAAATGGTTCACCGGCACCTCTCACCGGACGGCATCTTTGGTATGCAGCTGAGTACCGGTGGAAACTATGTGAATAAAGAAGGAAGTCTCCTGCTCGGGATAAACTATCATACGCTGAAGCAGGTATTCCCAAATGTGGAAGTGGTACCCGGCAGTTCCACTTATTTTATCGCCTCGGCCGCCCCGCTCACTCTGGACTACCCTTCACTGTTGCAGACTCATCAGATCCCGACCACATACGTGCATCCGGACTACCTGGATGCAGGCCAGATCCTTTTTGACAGTGACCAGCTGAAGGAACGCATTGAAAATGAGAAACCTGTAATCAACAGGGACCTCCGGCCCAGGCTTTTCTTCTCCAGCCTCACCGGCCTTGAGTCCCAGATGGGAAAGCATTCGCTGGGAATTACAGGAATCATTTCCTCCCTGCTGTTCCTGCTGTTCTGGCTTCTCTATCCGCGGGTGAAATCAACCATGTATGTGGCAGGATTTACCGGTGCCGGTATACAAATAGTTCTGATCATGGTGATGCAGTCGTTCTACGGGTTCGTCTACCTGGTGGCCCCCCTGATGATCACCGTGTTTATGGGAGGGATCGTACTGGGGACCCTGATCTGGAAACGCATCTGGACGGAGGCTTCGCTGAGCAGACTGGCAGGTCTGACCGGGATCATGGCCCTGGTCTCTGCATCCGCATTCCTTTTCCTGAGATCGGAGGGTCCGTTTCAGCTGGAACTGGCCGGGCAGATCATACTGGGCCTGATAAACCTGATTACCGGAATGCTTGTGGGGGCCGTGTTCGGTATGGCAGTGAATTTCAAGGGAAAAGAGACAGGGAACACACCGGGGATCCTTTTCAGTGCCGATCTCACCGGTGCTGCACTGGGAACAATACTGCCAGTTGTTTTTCTGCTTCCCTTGATCGGTGTGTTGAATACTTTTATCTTGTTCACAGGAATCAACGGGATCCACGTGCTGTGGATTCTGGCAGGCAGATTGGAAAGGAGGAGACATGGATAAACGAACTTTTTTAAAAACCGGAATATGCGGAACTGCATGCACCCTCATTCATCCGGGAAGCCTCCTGGCTGAAACCAAGGACAGGCCCTGGAAATGGAGCAAGGAAGCCATGTATCAGGCAGAAACCCCGAAGGGTATCCGTTGCCTGATCTGTCCTAATGAATGTACTCTGAAGGAGGGGGAACTGAGTGAATGCCATAACCGACGGAACTATTCAGGAAAACTGTATACCATCGCCTACGGGAATCCATGCGCCGTCCATCTGGATCCCATAGAAAAAAAGCCACTCAACCACTACTACCCTGGTTCGGATGCCTTCTCCATTGCTACGGCCGGCTGCAACCTGGCCTGTCTCAACTGTCAGAACTGGACCATTTCGCAGACCTCACCGGAAGAAACGGAAAACTATGACCTGATGCCCCAGAAGGTGATTGAACAGGCAAGGAAATACCAGTGCAAAAGTATCGCCTATACCTACTCGGAACCCATTACCTGGTTCGAATACCTCACCGATACCTCGAAACTGGCCCGGGATGCAGGCATTAAGAATGTACTTGTATCGGCCGGATATATCAACAAAGATCCTTTGTTTGACCTGTGCAAGGTGATCGATGCGGCCAATATCGACCTGAAATCCATGGATGATAATATATACCTGAAATTGAATGCCGGAAAGCTTGAACCGGTGCTGAATACCCTGCTTACCATGAAGGCAGAGGGCGTGTGGCTGGAGATTACCAACCTGGTCGTTCCCTCCTGGACCGACGATCTGGATATGATCCGGCGAATGTGCAGCTGGCTGGCAGAAAATGGTTTTGACGATACCCCGCTTCATTTCAGCAGGTTCCATCCCCAGTACAAATTGCAAAGGCTTCCTGTTACACCACAGAAAACTCTTGAAGATGCAAAGAAAATAGCCAGGGAGGAAGGTTTGAAATACGTTTACATCGGGAATGTCCCGGGAAGCAAGGAGGTTAACACCTTATGTCCCAAATGCGGGGAAATGCTGGTTGAACGCTCCGGCTACACGATTAAAAGCATGAAAATAACGAACGGTTCCTGCCCCAACTGCTTCGAACCCATTCCGGGCCACTGGAATTGAACCCTTGTCCCCCTTTTGTGTTATACTCACAAATAGAATCCGTGAAGTATAATAAACTAACTGATTTTGAGGAGTATGTACTGGTTCAAAAAGGTACTGAAAGGCGTGGACCGGTAAATACGTGGATCACAGGGAGACCGGCGTGTATGTCTGCAAGCGCTGCAATGCCCCGCTGTACCGGTCGGAGGATAAGTTCGACAGTCACTGTGGCTGGCCCAGCTTTGACGATGAGATTGAAGGGGCCGTAATCCACCAGACGGATGCGGACGGACAGCGCACCGAAATCCTCTGTGCCAACTGTGGGGGTCATCTGGGACATGTATTCCTGGGTGAAGGG
>CAYRLP010000120.1:0-7224 GCA_964424935.1 uncultured Bacteroides sp. | reverse complement strand
GGTCATAAGAGTGCCTGTGAAGGTGGTCTCCGTATGTGTATTGGCTACGTAGGGACCGAACTGCTCCTTTATTTTCTGCTCGATGGGTTCATAGAGCCTGCCACTGGCGATCCAGTCGGCATACAGAATACGTTTGGTTCCGTAAGGGGACTCAAACGTCGCCTCATTCCCGATGATCTTTTCCCTGAAAGGTTTAAAATAGGTTTCTAACTCGTTCACCTCATCTTTTTTTAATTTCTGCCGGCGAATCTGGACAGAAGCCTCAGAAACTCGATATAGAGCCAGATCAATGTAACCATAAGTCCAAATGCTCCATACCATTCCATGTATTTGGGTGCTCCCATCTGCGATCCTTTTTCGATAAAATCAAAATCCAGGATCAGATTCAGGGCCGCAATCACAATCACGACCAGGTTGATCACGATGCCCAGAGGGCCGGCCGAATGCATATAACCCACCGGCATGCCCAGCAGGCTTAGGATCCAGCTGATCAAATATGCAAAAAAAACAGCTCCAGTGGCCATCATGACTCCCCGTCTGAACCGGTCCGTGGCCCGGATACGTTCCGAACGGTAAAGGAACAGCATGGTAAAAAGGGTTCCTATGGTCAGCAGAACGGCCTGGAAAGCCACCCCTGGATACATGCCATTAATAAGGGCGCTGATGGCACCCAGGAACAAGCCCTCAAGAATGGCATAGATGGGTGCGGATATGGCCGAGGACCTGGGATTGAAAATGGTGACCAGGGCCGTAATAAAGCCCCCGATCACTCCAACCATGGAAAGCGTTCCCGCACGGCCCGGATCGGCTCCCAGGACAATCTTCCATGTATAGGCAGCGGCTGCAATGACCAGCAGCATCATGATCCCTATTTTGTTGATGGTTCCGTTAACTGTCATGGCACCACTACCGGCAGGTGCAGTGCCTACCCTATTAAAAATCCTACCTGTCATCGCAGGATTGGATGACCTCATTGCTCTCATCTCCTTCTAATTTGCGTTAAATATAGATGTTTTTATCAGGATTGAATGAGTCAAACGTCATGCCATCGAATAGCGGGCGGGAATTCCTGACAGAATTGCAGTTTAATTTCTATTTTTGACTATGAATCGGGCCATTCGTACGATCTGGAACAGCGAGCTCTTCCGAAATGTGACCACACTGATCTCCGGCACCTCCTTTGCGCAGGCTTTTTCAGTTCTCATTTACCTGGTCCTGAGCCGGATCTATACCGAAGAGGATTTCGGTGTATTTGGACTCTACATGAGTATTCTGAATATCACAGTAATCTTTTCAACTGCAAAGTATGAACTGGCCATCCTGCTCCCCAAGCGGGACGAGGATTCACGCAACCTGCTGGGGCTTTCGGCTCTGATCAGTGTGGGGGTCAGCCTGGCATTGCTTCTTGTAGTGATACCCCTGAACGGATCGATCTGCAAGTGGCTTGGAAGCGAGCAGATTTCTGCCTGGCTTTACTTTATACCCCTTTCCACGCTGCTGGTGGGCTGGTTCACCTCCTTTAGGAACTATTCCAACCGGCAGAAGAAATACAGGTTGATCGCCGGTGCCAACATCGGACAGAGTGTCTCTAACTCCCTGTTAAAGCTCGGACTCGGTTTCCTGATAGCAGGGGCAGCCGGTTTGATAAGCGGGGTGATTTTCGGGCAACTGGTTGGATTCCTGATCTTCTTTGCCGTGCACCAGAAGCAGCTGAGACCACGCGATGGGATCCTGGCGTGGAGCGAAATGAAACGTCTGGGCAGACAATACAACCTGTTCCCCAGGTACAATATGTGGCAGGGTCTGATCAACAATCTGTCAGGGGCTTTCCCGGTGTTTGTCCTGAGTTCTTTTTTTTCAACCGGGGCAGCCGGATTTTTCACCTTTGGATACATGATCCTGTACCGGCCCGTAAACCTGATTGCCAATGCCTTTTACCAGGTGCTGTTTCAGCGCTTCGTTGAAAAAAAACACGACAACCGATCCCTGCGTTCGGAGGTGCTTATTTTCCTTAAACGTATGACACAGGTCCTGCTGCTGCCATTCCTGGTTTGTGGATTCTTTTTCCCGGCCATTTTCGGGTTCCTTTTCGGAGACCAGTGGGTGGAGGCAGGGAAATATGCCCAGATCATCCTGCCCTGGATCTTCATGGTCAGCCTGGTCATGCCCCTCTCCTTTATACCCGATCTGTACAGGAAACAGCGGGTGGCTATGATCATTGACCTGGTGAAGTTGCTGGTCAGGGGGGCGGGACTTGCCGTTGGAGTGGTCCTGGAAAATGTGTATCTTGGATTAGCATTATACAGTGGATTTAGCACCCTGCTTATCGGATACAGTCTGTTCTGGTATTTACGGCTGGTGAAAGTAAATCCACCCGCCGAAGATCCGGCCATACCCCTCGGGCAGCATGAATAAAACAAGGAAGGCACTTAAAGCGATCTGGTGGATTCTGCGGAAACCCGTGCTGCTGAACCGGGTGCTTACCGATGAGGACAGCTGGCAAAGCTACGTGAAGCGAAATTATCCATGGCCCGGCGGCCTTCCCGTGGTGGGCATGGATCAGCTCATTGGTTCCGGCACCCGTAAACTTGGTCCCATGACCTATCTGGATGGGGGATCACTGCCCACGGATCTGATGCTGCTGGCCGGACTGGCAGAGGGGATAGAGGATTGTTCCTATTTTGAGATCGGAACCTGGCGTGGTGAAAGCGTGGCCACGGTTGCTTCCAGGGCGCAGACCTGCTATACACTCTGTCTCCCCGACGAGGAGATGCGCCGGCAGGGGATGCATCCGGTCACCATTGCCTCCCATGGTCAGTTTTCCCGGGGACTGGACCATGTAATCCAGCTTCGGGGGGATTCCAGGACGTTTGATTTCGGACAGTTTCAGCGGAAATTCGACCTGATATTTATTGACGGAGACCATCATTACGATGCGGTTAAAAGTGATACCATGCAGGTGTTCCGCCACCTGGTCCATGAGCAGAGTGTAGTAGTATGGCACGATTACGGAATTCACCCCGACCGGGTGCGTTTTGAGGTGATGGCTGCCATCCTTGACGGTGTGGGAGCGGAACGGGCCCCGCTGGTTTACCATGTGGCACACACCAAATCTGCCATTTTTACAGGGAAACAATTGTATGCCAAACCTGCCGGTTTTCCATCGGTGCCGGAAGCCTGCTTCAGTACGGAAATTTCAATACATCCCCTGGATACATCTCTGTCGGAGGAAGAAAAACATGAAGAATGAAAACCGGATCCTGATTCTACCTTCCTGGTATCCGCCCGATGGGGGATACTTTTTCAGGGAACATAGCGAGGCCATTCAGGCATTGGGATGGCCGGTGGATGTGCTGGCCGTCCGGCTGGTGGGGGTCCGGAAGTTGCTGCAGTCGGGCCCCTCAGTGCTTAAGCGGTTCCGGGTTTCCTGGGAAGGCAGCCTGCGGGTGGTCCGCTCCTCTTACCTGAAAGTGCCGGGCTCTGAAAGGTACAACATCCGCGGATGGGCCAGACATACCCTGAGGACCTATATAAGATATGAAAGAAAATTCGGGAAACCTGCACTGATCCTGGTTCACAGTGTGACCTGGGCCGGCTATGCCGCCTATCTGATCCATAAAAATTATCACATTCCCTATGTAATTGTGGAGCACCGCAGCTTTTTTGTCTGGACCAGCAGGAGGGCACGGCGCATGGTAAAACCCTATTACCTGTCTTTCTTTAAAAGAGCCTACGGCCGCTGCCGGAAACTTATACTTGTTTCAGAAAGCCAGAAAAAAGGGATCGAGGCCCTGGTGCCATTTGCCATGAAACGGGTGCAGGTCATTCCTAATATGATCCGTGCCGACCAGTTCCGGCCACCTTCTGAAGTCAGGAAAGCGGATCCCTTTGTTTTCTTATGGGCGGGGCGGCTGGAGCATGTGAAGGGGATCGACCTGTTACTGGAGGCTGCCAAACTGCTGGCCCATAAAACAGATCGACCCTTTGCCATCAGGCTGGCAGGGAAGGGCTCGTGCAGGAAGGCGCTCGTCAGGCAGGCGAGATTGCTGGGGGTGAAGGACCGGATCCGTTTCCTGGGCAGATTGTCCCGCGAAGATATGCTGAAGGAGTTGCAGGGAGCCAATTGTTTTGTACTGCCCAGCCGGTACGAAGCGTTCGGTGTGGCTCTGATTGAGGCCATGGCTACCGGATTACCGGTCATCGCCACCAGATCGGGGGGGCCCGATCGGTTGGTTAGCCGGGATAGCGGATTATTGATTGACCGGGGCGATCCCGGTGCGCTGGCCTGGGCCATGGGACGGATGATGGCAACGATCGCCGATTATTCTTCCGAACTGATACGGGAAAAAACCTTGCAGGTATATGGAGATGCAGTGGTGATGAACCAGTATGACCGGCTTTTGATCCATCTTCTCGACGAATAATTCATTTCCAGGAGTCTCGAGAATAAAAAATTTTGTAAATTTGCACACCCAAACGGTGGATGTAGCTCAGCTGGTTAGAGCGCTGGATTGTGGTTCCAGAGGTCGTCGGTTCGAACCCGATCTTCCACCCAAAATACAGAACCGCCGGGCGTATGCCAGGGCGGTTTTTTTATGTAGTTGAAAAAGATAGTAGTGGAGTATTGGCATATATTTGCTAAACAATCTGCATGTAATTTTAATCTCATGAAGATTTATTAAATAAATCATCAACACATGGTAAAGGAATATTTAAGAAAACGATTGTCTGACTTACAAAAACGGAAACTACTAAATTTCATTAGTGATATTAAAGCGTTTGGCTTTGGATTTAACTTAAATAAACTGGGAAGAGTGTATGAGACTGATAAAATCGGGCAACACTTTTATACGCCTCATTACATGACACATTTAAAGAAATTCAAGTACAAACGGATCAAATTACTTGAAATCGGGGTTGGTGGTTACGAAAATCCGAATTCAGGTGGCAATTCATTAAGAATGTGGAGAAAATATTTTCCTTTTGGGAAGATATACGGCTTTGATATCTATGATAAGTTTAACCTTCAGGAAAATCGTATCAAGATCTTCATGGGGAGTCAGGCGGACGAAGATTTTTTGAATAAGATTACTGATGAAATAGGGGAATTAGATATTATAATAGATGATGGGAGTCACATCAATGAACATGTGATTACCACTTTTAACATTCTATTCCCAAAATTAAAGGATGGTGGAATATATGTTATTGAAGACACTCAAACTTCATATTGGGAAGACTTTGGTGGTGACAGTAATGATTTGAACAATTCAAAGACTATGATGAATTATTTTAAAAGTCTGACGGATGCATTAAACAATAAAGAATTTGTAATAAAAAACTATGAGCAAACATATTTTGACAGAAAAATAATTTCAATGCATTTTTATCATAATCTGATATTTATTTACAAGGGTAATAATGATGAAGAATCGAATAGAGTAAAGGATAACCAAAGATAAACAGCACCGTACGGTTGATTTCCCCTGTATTCCTTACCCGCCTAATAGTGGTGATAAAATAATACGTACTTTATGGCTGGATATAGTCCCAATCCCTGATGGGTTCGAATTTCTTGTATCCCTCCTTAACGGACGGATGTGTCAGAACCGATTCCACGCTTACTTCCGGCAGCTCTTTCTCTGCCAGTCCTTTTCTTACAAATATGAAATTAAATCCAAGTTCATTTGCCCCCACAAGCCGGTATCCCTTCTTCTGGGCCAGTCTGGTCATGGCCACCGGTGAGGCACCATGATACACGGAATGCCTGCCCGGGAAAGAATAATCCGCATCATAGGGCACTACGATGTTATTCATGCCAAATTCATTATGGGTTTCGATGATCACCACCTGCGGTTCAACCACCGTAAGTGCCTCCCATACCCAGTAATCATTCCCGTCAATATCGATGGAAAGCAGGCCAATCTCACCCGTATACCCTGCATTCCCGATCAGATCATTCACATTCTCCTGTGTGACCCTGGCACAAACGAATGCGGGTTTGTAAAACCAGGGGTGCGGGTATCTGGCAAAGAACCTGGTTCCGCGTTTAATACTTCTTGGGTTTCCATCAATGAACAAACCGTGCCACCCAAAATTAAAGTAGAGGTTAGCAGAATTACTGTTCACCCCGTCATCTGATCCGATCTCCACAAAGGTTTTATGGGTCATCCCAAGAATGGAAAAGATGAAGAGCAGTTTCCCGTCTTCCTCGAACTGAGAGAAAACCCGAAATCCTGTTTCGTCAAGAGAGGGTAAAACTCCCTCCCTGGCCATCTGCTGGTAGTAGTGGAACAGTTGTCGCTGTGTAATCTGAACCGATGGGATAAACCGGTTTCTGATTTTTGTGATGAGGAATTTATCCTTAAAGAAATCTTTGATCATGGGGTTACGATTCGTTATAAGTCCAATGGTTGATTTAAATAAAGAAATCTATTGAGAAAATATAGAAAGCATTCAGCGTGCCTTCCCCAATAATTATTCCGAGAGCGCATTTCCAGAAAGGGATATTGAGCGTGCTGCTCACATAGATTATAAGGTCAGTTGGTACCACAGGAAAAAAGCTCCATCCAGCGATGATGGGAAGTTCCTTTCTACGAAGAGCCTTTTTAGTCTTTTCTATTTTTTCAGGGTATTTCGACTCAAGCCATATGCCGATTCTAAGATACTGGGTAAAGTAGTATACAACTATAGATGAGGTTAATATTCCAATAAGGTTAATGATGTAGGCTTCCAGGGGCGGAAACAAAAGGACACCGGCAACAGCAAAAGGAGTAGACGGAATAAAAGTTAAACCAATAAAAGTGAGGATAATAAGGTAGAGGCTTAGTACAAGTGCCTTGTGATCACTTACATATCCTTTTAGGAAACTAATATCAAAAAGATCCCGATTACTATAATAGAGGACAAGAGTTACTATTATAACAATGATCCAAATGAATAAGGTTTTTCGTCTGACCTTTACTCTTTTTCCCATCTCATAAAAATAGCATTAAATGATTCAGATTCTTTATTACAAGCAATTGTCTATGTATACTCGATCCCTCCGGCATTCAAACAATTTCACCCGAATTTTGTATTTACATAAGAATTAAAACTTCCTGTGATGACACATTTAGCATTTTCTGAGATTAACATCTGGGCCATCCTGGTGGCCGGGGTGATGAATATGGTGATTGGCGCAAGCTGGTACTCGGAAGCTCTTTTCGGAAAGAAATGGATGGC
>CAYRLP010000119.1:0-7303 GCA_964424935.1 uncultured Bacteroides sp. | reverse complement strand
GAAGGGATCAACCCCTCCTATAAAGGCAAATCCCATAAGGAGTCCGGGGCCCCGGTCGTCACCTATTACCTGCTGGGAGAGGCCTATCACCTGAACTCCCAGTATACCCAGGCCATCAACCGGTATAACGAATACCTGGAAATGGGAAAAAATGAGGATCCGGATCAGCTGGAATACGCCAGGATGCAGATTGAAGCCTGTGAACGGGCAGCAGGCACGCAAAAGACACGTCCCACCTTTGAATTTCAAGGGGTGCTGGAACACTTTGTGGACGATCTGCCCTCCTGCAGCAATCCGGTCATTTCGGGTGATGGGAACACCCTTATTTTCCTGGTGGACTATCCCTCGGATAAAAAGGTCGTGATGAGCACCCGTTCGGTTGGTCTCTGGTCCAGGCCAAGAGTGATCAACAGCGAACTGGGAATGGTCGGGGAGACCTACCCGGTCTCTGTCTCCTACGATGGGAAAGATCTGTATCTGGTCCATCACTATTATTCCCACTCAGACATATTTGTATCCCATCTGGAAGGAAACCGCTGGTCCGAGGCAGAAGCCCTGGGCTATCAGATTAACGGAAGGACCTCAGAGGACCATGCCAGTATTTCCAAGGACGGGCAGAAACTCTATTTCACCAGTGATAAAAGAGGGGGATACGGGGGTTTCGATATCTACGTCTCACAGCTCACGGAAAAGGGGGAGTGGGGACCTCCTCAAAACCTGGGTCCGGTGATCAATACGCCCTATGAAGAATACACTCCCTTTATTGCAGATGACGATTCCACACTCTTTTTCAGTTCCCAGGGACATGCCACCCTGGGAGGAGCGGATGTTTTTGAATCGAGACTACAGGCTGACGGCACCTGGAGTGAGCCGAAAAACCTTGGATATCCGGTGAGTACAACGGGTGACGACCTCTTCTTCAATCCGGGCTGGGATGAACGGGAAAGCTATTATGCCGTGAAAAGGGTGGATGATCCGACCGCCAGTGCCATTGCCGTGGCCATGAAGCTTGAGTATGAAGAAGGGGAACAGGCCGTTCCCGAAGAAAAGATAGCAGAAGTACAGGAAACCCGGGAGGAGCCCCTGACGGAGGCTGAAACCGAGGCCTTGCTCGTTGAACCCCCTAACACGGATGAAATTGAAATGGTACTCAACGAACGAGAACCTGAAGCTGAAAGGGTCCCTGAACCCGAACCTGAAGGGGTCCCTGAACCCGAACAGACGGTGGCCGCCCAGGAGGAGACCCCGGTGCCAGTGGAGACTCCCATGTTTACCAATGCATTAACTACTATGGTTCCTTTTGAGATCAACTCTTACGAGCTGAACCTGCCGGCCCAGCTTGAGGTGGAGAAGCTTGCAGAACTGATGACCTTTGCCCCCGAGTCAAGGGTGGAACTAACAGGACATACTGATTCCACAGGAGACGAAGATTTCAACATGTTACTCTCGCTCTACAGGGCTGAAAAAATTGCAGAATACCTTGAATTTAGGGGAATTGACCGGGACAGGATCGTGGTGGAGGGCGAGGGAGAGTCGGATCCAATGGCCATAAATACCTTTTCGGATGGTTCCGATGCCATCCTTGGCCGCTATCTGAACCGGCAGGTCCATGTAAGAATCACCGGTTCACTTCCCAATGTCTCTCACCTGTGTGGCGTATTTATTCCGGTCAACCTGATCCCTCCCGACGGAACGGATTCCTCTTCAAGTAACCGTGAATTTCATTATACCATTCAGGTCATGGCGGTCAGCGCTCCCATTTCCACTTCCCGTTTCCCGGATCTGGATGGTGTAGAGGAGTACAACTGCCAGGATGGTTTTTATCGGTATGCCATAGGCTCTTTCCGGAGGTTTTCAGAAGCCAAACGGCGCCTGCTGCAGGTGCGTAGAATGGGTTATGAGGACGCCTTTATCCAGACACGGGAGTGGTACCAGAAGGCCTGTAACTGACTTCGGCAAATCAGCCTTCATTTTTCTATTCCCCTTCCGGCCTGGCAGAGAGGGATTAGTTTCCAAATAAATATATCAGAATGGATCCTCCAACGTAACAATTAATGAGTAACATCGTAAATAGATCTGAGTCTGATACTAATAATTGCGGTGTCGAAAAAACTATAGTAAAATCAATCCGAGGAATTCAGGAAATTATGGAAAACAAAGTGCAAATAAAATCAGTCCGTAACAGAAGGATATTGAATTCACACGGGGAATTCACCAATGAGTTTATCATCTTCCTGGACAATGGTTCCACTGGCAGGGGTGCCCCACCGAAAGGTGAAACGATCAGTATTTATGAAGATACTCATATCGATATAAGTCCCAAAAAGATAATCGATGAGCTGAAAAAAGATGGAATGTTTGACAGCCCAATGGACCAGGAAGGGTTCGACAGCTATCTTGAAGAGAAGATGGAGATCTTTGGGAGAAATAATGCCTATGCATTGTCAGTAGCTTTTTACGATTCTCATGAACATATCAGGCATGTTGATACAATGAAGGATGGGGGCATTAAAAATGAATTTATACCCAAGCAATGTATCAATATACTGAATGGTGGAAATCATGCTTATACCAATCCGGTTCAAAGTGATTTCCATGAATTTCTGCTTGTGGCAAAGACAAGCGACCTAGAATCTATTATAAACGATCATGAGCTAATTCAGAGGAGTGTAAAAGAAAAACTGGCAAAGAAGGAAAAGATTTATGTGAATAACAATCCGGTCAGTAAGGCAGATCATGGAGATAACCGGGACTGGTTTGACTTTCTGCAGGCAGTACTTGCAGAATTGGGATTGGAGGCAAATTATGACCTGATGATTGATGCCGCAGGAACCGACCTGTGGACCGGAAAAGAATACCGATTCTCTATCACTGATGATTCCGCCCTGAGCAGGGAAGCTATGTGTACCTACTGGCATAACATAATCAAGGACTACAACCTGAGAATGCTCGAAGATCCCTTTCATGAGACCGACTTTGATTCATGGCATACCCTGACCAACAATCAAAGCAAATGCATCATTGTGGGTGACGACCTTTACTCCGGCAATCCGGAAAGAATCAGGGAGGGTATTGAGAAGAAATACACCCATGGAATCATGTACAAGCCCAACCAGGCAGGTAGCGTATCAAATACGATTAATGGTATCAAACTTGCACAGCAGAACAATCAGACCCTGATCATGTCTCATCGGTCAATAAGTACCGAATCCTCATTTTTACCCTATATATCAAACAAGTACAAAACTGAATATATCAAGAATGGTCCGATTCAAACGGATTATTCTGCAGTGATTCGATTAAATGAATTTATACGCTTAAGTGGACTGGGTTATGAATAAAATTACAAGGATTACAACCATCAGGCACGGGCAGACTGCCTATAATCTGGAACTACGGTATGCCGGAACCATCGATGTCCCTTTGAACGAAAAGGGCATCGAAGATGCTAAAAGGGCTTCTCACAGGCTGGTAGACTATGAATTCGACCTTGTGGTAACCTCTGGATTAAAAAGAGCCATTCAGACCGCTGACCTTCTGGTCGGCGAGCGTAAACTACCAACTGTTCAGAGTGAATTATGCAATGAAAGAGATTATGGCAAAATGCAGGGATTAACCTATGTTGAGGTTGAAGATATTAACCCCCGGATTCTGTATCTTAAACTGAATAGTGATTTTCATTCCTTGAATCCTCCAAGCGGCGAGGATTTTCCCGCCCTGAGAAAACGGGCGAAAGCATTTTCTCAATTCCTTTTTCAGAATCATACAGGTGCCAACATCCTGGTGGTGTCACACAGTGCTTTTATGCAGCAACTTCATGGCCTGTTTCGTGGTTTTGACTGGACCGAATCCTTAAGATATGATATTCATAATCTCGCCTGTTACACCTTTGCTTTTGAGGGCAAGAAGTTAATTGAAAACATGCCTGCAAATCTGTTGATCGGAAGTTGGTAGAATAAAAAATTTGAGGTCATGAATGAATAAAGCCCGCCAGAATCCGTCGGCGGGCTTTTTCTTTTGTAGCGAGAGGCGGGATTGAACCGCCGACCTCATGATTATGAATCATGCGCTCTAACCATCTGAGCTACCTCGCCATCATTTGTTTGGAATCGCGAATCGCGCAAGGCACATTCGGGCTGCAAATATAAACTATTTTAGGTTTACAGCAAAGGGATTTAAAGGGTGAGTGTATGCAACTCTTTTTGTATATTACCATGGTAAGCGCTGGAAAATCCACCATATGGGAATTGGCACAGGTGACATAGGAGCTGTATGGCAGTTGATTATTTATCTCGGAGCCTTCGGGATCGTTGCGGTGGCTGCCGGGAAGGTGGCAGGTCAGTTCCGGAAAGTCAAACTGCCCTTAATTACTGGATTCCTGGTTATCGGCCTGATTTCGGGTCCCGAGGTCCTGAACCTTATAGAAAAAGAGGCCCTTTCCGATCTCGGTTTCATCAATGAGATTGCCCTAGCTTTTATTGCTTTTGCAGTGGGTTCGGAACTCTACCTGAACGAACTGCGAAGCAGGATGAAGAGCATTGTGTATATGATCCTCACCCAGGTAGTGGTCACCTTTCTGATCGTCAGCATCACCATGTTCCTGCTTATGGACCTGATCCCGTTTGCCCGGGAGATGAAACCGGCTGCAAGGATCGCGATTTCCATGCTTACGGGGACCATCGCCATTGCCCGTTCTCCCGCTTCTGCCATAGCGATCATCAATGAACTGCGCGCCAGGGGGCCTTTTACCCAGACCTCCCTGGGTGTGACTGTAGCCAAGGATTTTGGGGTAATCGTCCTGTTCGCAGTTATTTTTACGCTTTCAAAATCCCTGATCCAGGACACGGAGTTCAGAGCCATCTATGTATTACAGGTTGTAGTGGAACTGCTTGCCGCATTCGGACTGGGTTTTCTGGTCTGGTTGATCCTCCGGGCCATTTTCTCCATAAAGGGCCTGGCGGGCATCAAGAAAGGGCTGGTCCTTTTAACGGGTTTCCTGGTTTACCTCTTCACGGATGTTCTAAGTGCTCATTCCAGCAGATACCTGGGGATCGAACTCCATGTGGAGCCCCTGCTCATCTGTATAATCGGCAGTTTCCTGGTGACCAACTATACGGTATACAGGACTGATTTTACGAAGATTATGAAGGAACTGGGTCTCTACATTTACATCCTTTTTTTCACCCTGACCGGTGCCATGATCTCCCTGGATGTACTAGCTGCCATGTGGTTCATAACCCTGATCATTTTCGGGGTACGGCTGGCTTCTCTTTTCATTGCCGGATACAGTGGAAGTGCATGGGCAGGGGATCCTCCTGTTTTCAGAAGTGTATCCTGGATGCCTTATGTGACCCAGGCAGGAGTGGGGGTGGGCCTGGCGACCATTATTGCAGCCGCCTATCCTGGCTGGGGGAGTGAATTCGCCACAGTGATGATCTCCGTAATCGTGCTGAACCAGCTTATCGGTCCCCCGCTATTTAAATGGTCCCTTCATCTGGTTGGGGAAGTGCATGTCAGGTCGGATGGCAGCTTTGATGTGGAACGGAAGGTCCTGATCTTCGGCTGGGAGAATCAATCCCTTGCCCTGGCCAAGCAGCTGAGCCGTCAGAGCTGGAAAGTCGAGTTTGTGGTGACGGATCCGACCGTGGAAATCCTCGGGAACAAAGAATTTACCGTTCACGAGTATCAGGGATCGGACCACCTGTCATTGAGGAAGTTCGGTGCAGAAACAGCCGACACGATTCTCTGCCTTCTGTCGGATGAAGTGAGCTATGAAATCTGTGAAACAGCCTATGAGCATTTTGGTACCCGGCATTTGATTGTGCGTTTGAATGAGCGGGAGAATTTTAAGAAATTTCATAATATTGGGGTCATGGTCATTGATCCGGCCACGGCCATGGTCTCGCTGATGGAGCATTTTGTAAGATCCCCCATAGCCACCTCCCTGTTGCTGGGAATGGATGAAGGACAGGATTCCGTTGATATCGAATTGAGGAATTCGGACTTCCACGGTCTGACTCTGAGGGATCTCCGTCTTCCGTCGGATGTGATTATCCTGTCGGTTACCCGGGGCGACCATCCCATAATCTCACATGGGTATACCAGGCTCCGGCTGGGGGATATCGTGACTATGGTGGGATCCACGGAGAGCCTGGATAAAGTCCGCCTGAACCTTCAAGGATATTAATTCATGAAAAAAGCTGCCATACCACTTCTGATAACATTCGTCATAATGTGCAGTTCCTGCAACCACAGGTTTGACTCCAACACTCTCGGACTGGATTTCTACCAGTGGAACCTCTGGCAGGACAAAGAAGCGGCCCCGGGGAATGACCTGCCCTCCTGCGGATGGGAGGATCTTCAACGGGGAATGGGCATCCTGGTCCGGATCCCGGCGCCCCTGGATACGTATTTTCCAGACCGTGACGAGAAATCGGTTTTCTGGTACCATTGCAGGTTTAGCCTTCCTGAAGTGTGGAAAGAGAGGCCTGTCTCCCTGGTTTTCGAGCAGGCAGGTCCGCAGGTTCAGCTTTTTTTGAACGAGGTACCGGCAGGATCCTTCGGGGACAGGGAGGGACCCGTTGAGCTGGATGTCTCCGATATCATCTATCATACCCGCGATAATCACCTGTGCATCCGGATCAGCCAGACCGGGCCGGGAAGGATGCAAAAGTCGGATGGTGTGACAGGAAATATCCTGGTCAAAGTCAAAACGTCTGAAGAATGAATGGCATTAATCAATAAATGAATTTAGCATGGGAAAGATCTTGGATAAACTGGCCGGGGGAAAGGTCCTGGTATCCGATGGAGCCTGGGGTACCTATCTGCACCTTAAAGGCCTGAAGGACGGGGAATGCCCCGAATCATGGAACCTGAACCGGCCCGAAGCCGTCCTGGAGATCGCCAGGAGTTATGTGGAGGCCGGGGCCGACCTGATCCTGACCAACAGCTTCGGGGGAAGCCCCCTGAAACTGGAAGGATTCGGTCTGGAAAAACAGGCCTATGAACTGAACCGGAGCGCCGCGGAAATATCCCGGAAAGCTGCCGGGGAACGGGTCCTGGTCCTGGGTTCCATCGGTCCAACAGGAAAGATGGTGATCATGGGGGAAGCCACTCCCCAGGAGGTATATAAAGGATTTATGGAACAGGTCAGGGGACTGATGGACGGAGGTGCCGACGGGATCGTGATCGAAACTATGTCCGATCCGGAAGAGGCCGGTCTGGCCATTGAAGCGGTAAAGAAGGTTGCTTCGCTGGATGTGGCCTGTACCTTTACCTTCTCGAAGAACCAGGATGGCGTTTA
>CAYRLP010000118.1:1199-7312 GCA_964424935.1 uncultured Bacteroides sp. | reverse complement strand
GCCCAGATGAAAAAGGCGAAACAGACCATTTTTCAGGCAAACGAATCACTGGGAACCATCGATCCGAAGAAACTGGAAAAACTTATGGAACCCGGCTACCTGCTCAAGAAAGGGTTTACCATTGATGATATCAGGGAGCTGCTATGAAAGGAAGGGATGCCAAACCGCACATCGGGATATTCGGGAGAAGGAATAACGGGAAATCATCGCTGATCAACACGCTTTGCGGGCAGGAGGTGGCTATCGTCTCCCCCAAAGCAGGAACAACTACCGATCCCGTTAAAAAATCGCTGGAAATCACCGATATCGGACCCGTGGTCATGATCGATACGGCAGGTATGGATGATACTGGAGAGCTGGGGAAAAAGCGGGTCCGGAGAACCAGGGAGGTGATCATGACCATTGACCTGGGGATCCTGGTACTGACAGAAAACCGGTTTGCAAAGGAAGAGGTCGGTCTGATTGAGGAGCTGAACAGGTGGGAGGTCCCCTATCTGGTGATCCACAATAAATCGGATCTGAAATCAGCCACAGATGATCTGAAGCTTAGAGTTCTTAAAGAAACAGGACAGGAAGTCATTGAATACTCCGCCCTCCATCCCACCAATCAGGATGCACTGATCAGGCAGATAAAGCAGGCATTGCCGGAAACAGCCTATCTTACCAAATCATTGGTCGGGGACGTGATCTCCCAGGGGGACCTGGTCCTGCTGATCACTCCCATTGATGAGGAGGCCCCGGAGGGAAGACTGATTCTGCCACAGATACAGGCCATCCGCGATATCCTAGACAATGATGCCATTGCCGTGGTGGCCAAGGAACGGGAGATCGACAGCCTGCTGAAAAGGCTGAAGCCCAGACCGGCCCTGGCCATTACCGATAGCCAGGTATTCAAAAAGGCCGATGCCTCCATCCCTGACGATATTCCACTGACCAGCTTCAGCACCGTTCTGGCGCGCTATAAGGGCGACTTTGAAAATTACCTGTTGGGAACTCCGCATCTGGGAAAACTGAAGGACGGGGACCGGGTACTGATCCTTGAATCCTGCAGCCATCAGGTCTCCTGTGACGACATCGGAAGAGTGAAGATCCCCAGGTGGCTCTCCAGTTTCAGTGGTAAGAAACTGGATTACCAGGTGGTGGCCGGTCTGGACACCATTCCGGGAACCATAACGGACTACGCCATCGTGATCCAATGCGGGGGCTGCATGATTACGCGAAAACAACTGATAAACAGGCTGAAGCCGGCTGTAAATGCCGGGATACCGGTAACCAACTATGGAATGGCCATCGCTTACATACACGGCATCTATCACAGGGCTATTGCCCCGTTTGTAAAGCTCGAACCTGATTCAGTGAGTTACTTGTAAAAAGGGACGGAAATGGGTGTGAAAGAGATTCTGGAAGCAGGGAGACCGGACCGGGAAGAGATCATCACCTTGCTTGATTCCGACGGTGCAGAAAAACAGCTGCTTTTTCAGAAAGCACAGGAAATAAAACTCCTCGAAATAGGACATAAAGTTCATTTCCGGGGTCTCGTAGAGTTTTCCAATATCTGTGGAAAGGAATGCTACTACTGCGGGATCAGAAAATCCAACAGGAAAATAACCCGTTACAACCTGAGCGATGAACAGATTCTGGATGCGGCCCGTTTTGCACATGAGCAGGCATACGGTTCCTTTGTGATGCAGTCCGGTGAATTGGAGTCCCCTGTCTTTACCAGAAGGGTGGAGAACCTGATCAGGAAGATCAAAAAGCTGTCGGGTAATGCCCTTGGAATTACCCTCTCCCTGGGTGAGCAAACCCAGGATGTGTACCAGAGGTGGTTCGATGCGGGTGCGCACAGGTACCTGCTACGGATCGAAACTTCCAACCCGGACCTGTATCGGCGATATCACCCTTCCGATAACCTGCATGATTATGCCCGGAGATTAACGGCCCTGAAAACACTCCAGCGGATCGGTTATCAAACAGGTACCGGGGTGATGATCGGCCTGCCATTCCAGGATTCGGGGGACCTTGCCGATGACCTGCTCTTCATGAAACATTTTGACATTGATATGGTAGGCATGGGTCCCTATATTGAGCATGCGGACACCCCCCTGTTCCGATACAGAAGCGAGCTTTTACCCATCGGGCAGCGCTTCGACCTGTCTCTGAAAATGATCGCGACCCTGCGCCTTCTGATGAAGGACATTAACATTGCCGCTGCCACGGCACTCCAGGCCATCGATCCCCTGGGGAGGGAAAAAGCATTGAAAGTGGGAGCCAATATCATCATGCCCAACATCACCCCGGGAAAGTACCGGAACGATTATGCCCTTTATGAGAACAAACCCTGTGTGGATGAAGAACCGGATGCCTGTCTTAACTGCATGGATGTGAGGGTTCAGCTGGCCGAGGGGGAGGTCGCGTACCACGAATGGGGCGATTCGAAGCACTATTTTAAAAGAGTTGCCGGTGAATAAGTTTCCATATGTGCTTGCCTTTTTCGGTTTAGTGTGGATCCCGGTCCTGCATGGGATCTCCCAGCCGGAACGGTCAAGCTTTCAAACCGTACACGGTGCCCTGGTCCGCGGGGATACCACGAGGCGGGAGCTTGCGCTGGTATTCACCGGCGATGCCTTCGGGGAAGGGGGAAGCCATATAGCCCGTGTGCTGAATGGACAGGATGTGAAAGCTTCCTTCTTCCTTACAGGGAATTTCTACCGGAATCCTGAATTCGAATCCATCATTACAACCCTGCAAGGGGACGGGCACTACCTGGGGGCCCACTCCGACCGGCACCTGCTGTACTGCGATTGGACCCGTCGGGACAGCCTGCTTGTAAAAAGGAGGCAGTTCCAGGACGATTTGCTTGAAAATTACCAGGCCATGAATTGTTTTGGCATTGCCGCGGCCGATGCCCCGCTTTTTCTCCCTCCTTTTGAGTGGTACAACGACACCATATCCCGGTGGACTCGGGATATGGGCCTGCAGCTAATCAACTACAGCCCGGGAACCCTGTCCCATGCGGATTACACGATTCCTGGAAGCCCGGAATACCGGAGCAGCCGGGAGATCTATCAATCCATACTGGATTACGAAACATCCGCCTCAAACGGACTGAACGGATTTATTTTGCTGTCCCATATTGGAACGGCTTCGGAAAGAACAGATAAATTCTACCTGTACCTGGAGAAACTGATTCAGGAGCTGAAATCGCGCGGATATCGTTTCCTTCGAATCGATGAACTTCTTGTCGGACCAGATTATTAATGCTGCATGGAACCCAGTTTGAAATGGTAAAAGATTTTTAATTTCGTGTGGAATGAGCTGCATGAATCAGAAACGATGAAGGCGGATCTCCATATCCATTCCCGTTACAGTGACGATGGAGAGCTGGGCATCCCCGCTATTATGGAGCTTTGCAGGGAACAAGGGATCGGCCTTTTTTCCATCACCGATCACAACAGGGTGAAAGGTGCCCGTGAGGCCGACAGCCTGTGCAGGCCTGTGCAGGATCTGAATTTTACTGCAGGGATCGAGATCGATTGTAATTACCAGGGCACTGACCTGCATCTGCTGGGATACAGGATAGACCTGAAGGGTGAGGATTTTGATACCCTGGAAACCGCCGTTCGCAGGAAATACCTGGATGCCGTCCCGCAGATGATCCGCAATCTGGAACTGCTGGGAATCTATGTGGACCAGGAGGAGCTGATGAAAAAATCGGGAGGGGAACCTCCCACCGGTGAGCTCTTTGCGGAATTGCTGTTGGAGAGCCAGGAGCAGCATTCGAATCCCAGACTTGAGCCCTATCTGCCCGGGGGTGCCCGGAGCGATATGCCCCTGGTCAACTTCTACCTGGACTTTTTTGCCCAGGGAAAACCGGCCTATGTAAAGATCGAGCATCTCGATTTTAAAGAAGCGGTCGCACTGGTTCGTGATAACGGCGGCGTCCCCATCGTGGCGCATCCGGGACTGAACCTGAAGGGCAGAGAAGCAGTGGTCCATGAACTGATGAACCTGGGGGCTGCGGGAGTGGAGGTGTTCAACAATTACCACCTGGAGAAACAGATGGTGTATTTCGCCGGGGAAATCACCGCTCGGGGTGCCGTGATGACCTGTGGGAGTGATTTCCATGGCCATACCAAGCCCCGTATACAGATCGGCCAGTACAACCTTCTGGAAGAATTCAGGGAATACCTGGAAATAAGTCTGGCCACAATTGCAGAACAAACCGATAATTATACCTTCCCATGAAAAGCCTATTCTGGATAGCCCTACTGAGTATTCTGGTATCTGTGGCATGCAACCCGGAGCAAACCGAAAACAGGACCCCCGATCCAGCCTCGTTCTCTCTCAGCCTGGAACAGGCCGGACGACTGGCCGCCCTTCCCATGGCATGCATGCAGACCCCATATCCCAATAAACTTGGCCAGACGCTTGGAAGCAGTGCCCAACTGGGAGAACCCCGGCAGCTGCATCCTGCCTTTTATGGCTGTTTTGACTGGCACTCGTCAGTGCATGCACACTGGGCCCTCGTGAAACTGCTGAAACTATATCCTGAACTGGAGCTTGCCGATTCCATCCGGTTTAAGCTGGAAGAAAACCTGACCGCCTCCAACATCCTGGACGAAGTAGCCTATTTTAACCGCTCCGATGAAAGCGGCTATGAACGGACCTATGGCTGGGCCTGGCTGCTCAAACTCGCCGAGGAACTTCACACCTGGAACGATCCCCTGGGCCGGCAGCTGGAAAAGAACCTGCAGCCGCTTACCGACCTGATTGTGGAACGGTTCCGTACATTTATGCCAAAACTGGTTTATCCAATCCGGGTGGGTGAACACACCAATACTGCCTTTGCCATGGCCTTTGCCTGGGACTATGCAGACAGGCTCGGGGCGGACTCCCTGAAACTGCTTATCGAGGACCGGGCCGTGGATTTCTTTCTGGAGGATCAGGACTGCCCCATGGACTGGGAACCCAGCGGTTTTGACTTTCTTTCCCCCTGTCTGGAAGAGATCGACCTGATGCGAAGGGTTCTGGACGAAAATGCATTCCAGGCATGGATGAGTCGATTTGCCCCCCAGCTGCTGGAAAAGGGTTATTCACTTGAAGTTGGACAGGTTTCCGACCGGAGCGATGGCAAGCTGGTACATCTGGATGGACTCAATTTCTCCAGGGCATGGGTCCTGTATGGCCTGGCTCACCAGTATCCGGCCTATGATCACCTGGACCAGACAGCAGATGCGCATGTGGCCTATAGCCTGCCTAACCTGGTGGGAGACACTTATGAAGGGGGCCACTGGTTGGGGACCTTCGCCCTGTATGCCCTGCAGATGCAGGAATAAGACGTACTCTGGCTAAGGGGTTTCCTCGCCGGGAGTGATCCAGCCTCCCCCCAGTGCCTTGTAAAGGTAGAGGTAGGAAGACAGTAATTGTCCCCTGGCGGCAGCGGTTTCCAGTTCGGCTGTAAAAAGGGACCGCTCCGTATCCAGGACCTCCAGGTAGGCAGTTTGTCCCCCGTCATATCTGGCACGTGATAATGTGGCCGCTTTAATAGCTGCTGCTTTCTGCCGCTCCCGTGATTCCACCTCCCGACCATAGGTCTCCACATCAATCAATGCATTGTCTACCTCCTGGAATGCAACTAACACTGCTTGTTCATACTTGTACAGGGCCTGCCGGGCCGTTTCCTTTTGGATCTCCACCCTGCGCTTGTTTTTTCCCCAGTTGAATATGGGGCCTAGTATACTTCCGCCCACACTGTACAGAACTGCATCACTGCTGAGCAGGGTAGAAAGGTCGTTGCTGGCCACTCCCAGGGCTCCTGTAATGCTGAAGGACGGGAAACGCATGGCCTGGGTCATTCCGATCCGCGCAGTCTCTGCGTAGAAGAGTTGTTCTGCCTGAAGAAGATCGGGCCTTCTCTGAAGAAGCTCGGACCGGATTCCCACCGGGATATCCGGTGGGATCACCTGCTCATCCAGCAATCCACGTTTAAGACTCCGGGGATTCTGACCCATCAGGATGCTCAGGTAATTCTCCATGCGGGCCACAGCCCTTTCATAGTTAGGAACAGCCGTAGCAGCAATGGCCTCCTGCTGCTGGGCCTGGTTCAGATCGAT
>CAYRLP010000118.1:0-1189 GCA_964424935.1 uncultured Bacteroides sp. | reverse complement strand
ATCGATTTCCGGAACCACTCCCCTCTGGAAACGCTGTTCAATTATCCAGAGTGATTCCTTTCTGGTTTCCCAGGTACGGCGCGCTATTTGCAGACGCTGGTCATAATCCAGCAGCTGAAAATATCCATCCGCCACGGCGGTGATGATGCCGATCTGAACCATGCGCAGGGCCTCTTCGGAAGCGGCAATCTCGGCCCGGGCTGCCTGGTTCGAACGTCTTATTTTCCCCCAGAAATCAAGCTCCCAGTAAACATTGGGGGTGATATTTACCAGGTAACCCGCATCCGTACCTGTACCGGCCGGATCCGGTTTTCCGTAGGTCCCCGATATATCATACCCGAACTGGGGATAGAGGTCTGCCTTTGATACTCCCAGTACTGCGTAGGCCTGCTCGATCCTGGACATGGCGATCAGCACATCATGATTGTGCTCCAGGGCCATGTAAATCATGGTATCCAGCGCCGGGTCGCCGAAAAGCTCCCACCAGGCAAGATTGATCATGGAATCACCTGCGATGCTGTCATATCGGAACTGCTCTTCTGCAGCAATGACCGGTTTTTCCAGTGTGGGTCCAACCATGCAACCGGTACCCAGAAGTGCCAGGAACAGCGAAAACAGTATAGCTTTCAATATCTTCATAGGCTTAGGTTGTTGTAGGGTCATGGTTTCGTTTCATTTAGCTGGTTTCGTTCTCTTTTCTGCTCATATTTGCCCAGCTTCCCTATGAGTACAAAGAGCATAGGATAGAAGAATACACCCAGCATCGTGGCCATGGTCATTCCACCCAGCAATGCCATCCCCATCACCTTTCTGGCTTCTGCCCCTGCCCCACTTGCAACAACAAGCGGGAAAATTCCAAGGATGAAGGAGAATGCAGTCATCAGGATGGGCCGGAACCGGAGTTTGGCCGATTCAGTGGCTGCCTCAACCAGGCTCATCCCTTCATCAAACTTTATCTTGGCAAATTCCACGATCAGAATGGCATTCTTTGCCGCCATGGCGATCAGCATAACCAGTGAAATCTGCGTAAATACATTGTTTTCAAAGCTTTCACTGAAGAAACGGGCCACCATCAGGAAGAGTAAGGCCCCGAAGACAGCAAAGGGGGTCCCCAGCAGGATGCTGAAGGGCAGGGACCAGCTCTCGTACTGGGCCGCAAGGATCAGGAATACAAAGATCAGTGCAAACA
>CAYRLP010000117.1:0-7319 GCA_964424935.1 uncultured Bacteroides sp. | reverse complement strand
ACCCCCGTCTGGGTGGAAGGTGAGGCAGTACCCCAGCAGGAACCCTTCACCATCCGGCACCTGCTGACCCATACTGCCGGATTCTGTTACGGATGGGACACATCCCATGTGGATTCCCTGTATGCCCAGGCCGCTTCGGAAGGTATATGGAGCAGTGCCACCCTGGCAGATATGGTTAAACTCCTGGCCACCATCCCCCTGAAAAACCAGCCCGGAACGAAATATGAATACTCCGTATCCATGGATGTGGCAGGTTACCTGGTAGAGGTCCTTTCGGGATTAACCTTTGATGTCTTCCTGCAGACCCGTATGTTTGACCCGCTTGGGATGAAGGACACCGGGTTTGAGGTACCCGAGGAGGACTATGACCGGCTGGCCATGATCTATACCCCGGACGAAGATTCAGGCAAACTCACCCCGGTGGAGAACATGACCGACGGGGTGAAACAGAAGGTCACCCTGTTTTCTGGCGGCGGCGGACTGGTATCCACCCTCGACGATTATGGGAAGTTCGGACAGATGTTAATAAATGGAGGGGAACTGGACGGGATCCGGGTCCTGCAGGAATCCACTGTTAAGCTGATCATGAGCGCCCAGATGCCTGAGAACGTATCCTACGAGGAAGGTTTCCGCTACGGACTCGGAGGTCATGTGAACATGTCTACCGGGGAGTACGGCTGGAGCGGGGCGGCTTCCACGGACTTCGTGGCAGATCCCAAAAATAAAATGGTGGTACTTTCCTTCACCCAATACACTCCCTTTATGGGGGTTCCTTTTGCAGCAGAATACCGGGCTTTGGTCCGGAACGCAATGGTGGAAACGGAAGGGGACGCATCAGACTAGGCGAACGAGGCGAACTAGTCCGAATGCTGTTCCAGCAGCTGTTCTGGATGTCCGATTTCCTCGCGGGTAAAACGGTGCAGTTTTGTGATCTTTGCCTTATGCTGGTAGGCAGCGGGAAGGATCCGCCGCGCAGCCTCTTTATCCTTCACCTCAACGATTAACCAGGCCTTGTGTTCGCCATCCATGCAACCCCACTCTGCATGAGTAACAAAATGTGAACCTGTATTCATGAAGACCTGAATAGCCCGCATGCATGAAGCCTTGTCCGCCCCGTGCGGGACTTCTATTAAAAATTTTTCCATGTTCTTATCCTCCCTTGTTTGCGATATTAAACAATCTCTTTCAGATCAAGGTACGGCCAACGGTTGTACAAGTCCACGAATACAACATAATTAACACCTTATTTAACAAGTGATTATAAGTTCAGGGGTAAAACCCGGCCGCCCTAAGACAGATTTGATGACTCCTTGGTAACAAATTAGGCATACCGGACATGGAAACAGGACTGGTCCGTGCAAGTTCTCACCTTCCGTCCTAATTGTCAACCGAACCTAAAATTATCTGTATTTACTTGACTATTAAATCGTAAGGTGTTAACTTGTAAAGTTACTCCATCACGAAAAAAAGTGAACCTATGAGACCCCTGATCATTGGAATTGTTGTATTTCTGATCTGGTCCTTATTCTCCACATGGTACTACGTCTGCCATGTCAATGATTTCTGTAACGGACCAGAAGCGTCCCCACCGGTTTCCAGTGAGGAAACCCAGGCTCAAACGGACAGTACCACATTGACTGAAACCGTCCCGGAAGAAGAGATCATACCCGTTCCGGAAAATCTGATCGTCCATTTTGCATTCGACCGCAGCGATTTCAATCCCTCGGACGAAACCGCCCGGTTTATCTCGGAATGCAAAGTTTACCTGGATAAAGAACCCGAAGTACATCTTCTGGTTACAGGTCACACTGATGCCATCGGAACCGACACATATAACCAGGCCCTAGGAATGAGAAGGGCAGAAAGTGTCAAATCCTTTTTAACGGGACAGGGCCTCCCTGCCGAAATTATAGAAACCGCCTCCCTGGGCGAAAGTGACCCTGTGGCTGAGAACACTAGCCCCGAGGGAAGAGCTGAAAACAGAAGAGCTGAAACATCGATTAAAATTCAATAAAATGATCACATTCAACACCATACTCGCCCAGACCCTGGCCGGCACCATTGTTGAGATCGTCGTCCTTCTGCTGGTTGCAGGCCTGATTGGATTCTTCACCTCCTACTACTATTACCGGGGGATATACCGCAAGAAGATCTATAAACTGGAAAGTGAAATGAAGGATCTTCAGATCAAGAACACCGGCCTGCAGTCGGAGATCGATACGTTGAAAAAAGAGCTGGAAGAAGCAAAAAAGAAGAAGTAGCCGCCTTCGGCAAGCAATCATACATTGACACCAGGGATTACCTGCCTGATCCTGTTCACCGGGATACTTGCGAGATGAATATTGCCCGGATCCACCTCAGTGCAAATTAAACCAATGCTCCGGGAGACAATCTATACTTTTAGTAGCCCCAGCAAATACAAACCTAAATGTATGGATTATGAAAACAAGACCAAGGTTAGATTTCCTGTTCGTTATGCTCCTGGCGGTAGCGTTAACCTCCGTAGGATTGAAGGCACAAACCCTTCGCGAGAATCCCGAACTGGATCAACGAGTGGAAAAGTTCCTGGCTGAACATAGGCGCTGGTACGACATGAACGTGCCTACCCAGGACGGACAGTTGCTCTATGACCTGATCATAAAAGGCAACTATAAAAGTGCACTGGAGATCGGCACCTCCACCGGGCACTCCGGCATCTATATCGCGTGGGCACTCAGCAAGACAGGCGGCAAACTTATTACGATCGAGATTAATGAATCACGCCATAATACGGCCGTCCGGAATTTTGAGGAGGCCGGGCTGTCCGATTATGTGGATGCACGTCTTGCGAATGCGCATACGCTTGTGAAGGAACTTGAAGGACCTTTTGACTTTGTTTTTAGCGATGCGGACAAGGACTGGTACAAGCAGTATTTCATAGATGTAGATCCCAAACTGAAAGTGGGAGGCTGTTATACGACCCACAACATCCGGAGTGGATACGGAGGCAGAAGAGGGGGTGGCGGATCCCAGGGTTACTATGAATTTGTTAAAAGCCTGGATAACTATGAAAGCACCCTGAACACAGGCGGAGGGGGTGTTCTAATAAGTTATAAAAGAGCTGAATAATCCCTGATTGTACCCTTGGAAGCCTTGCTGAAGAGAAAATTGGGATATTTCTCCCTGACCAATATTGTGATCGGGGACATGATCGGTGCGGGGATTTTCACCACTTCGGGCCTCCTCCTTGCCGAGCTGCATGATCCGCTACTGCTGCTTATCCTATGGATTATTGGCGGTGCGATCGCCCTGAGCGGGGCGCTCAGCTACAGCGAACTGGGAGCCAAATTTCCTGAAGCCGGCGGAGATTATGCATTCCTTGCCCGTCTTTTTTCTCCCCTGGCAGGTTTTTTAAGCGGTTGGGTCTCCTTTTTTGTGGGCTTTTCCGCTCCGGTTGCGGCTTCCTCACTCGCCTTCAGCGAGTACCTGGTCCGGACCTTACCTGAAGGTGGTCTGCCAGAGAACATTGAACTCGCAAAGAAGATCATCGCTGTTGGTATCATCCTGATTTTTACCGCCATCCATTATTTTGGGTTGAAATCCGGATCCCGGGTACAGAACATACTTACGATCATTAAAATAGGTCTGATCAGCATCCTGGTATTCACCGGATTTGTATTTGGCGAAGGTAGCATGGAGCATTTCCGGGTCATAAGGAACGAAGCTTTTACAGGAGCAAATATGAAGACCATCGGCCTTGCCTTGATGTGGATCATGTTTGCATACAGTGGATGGAACGCCTCCACCTATATGGGTTCGGAAGTTATGAACCCGGCCAGAAACATCCCCCGTTCCTTGATCACAGGCACCCTCTTCGTAACCGTGATCTATTTCCTGCTGAACATACTCTATGTGTATGCGGTTCCCGCCGGAGAGATGGAAGGGGTGATCTCAATTGGCGGACTTACTGCCAATAAGCTGTTTAACAGGACCCTGGATCAGTTCTTTTCCCTTTTTATTGCCCTGATCCTGCTTTCAGCCATCAGCGTTCTGGTGATGATCGGTCCCCGCGTCTATTATGCCATGGCCACATCAGGCCATTTCTTCATCCCCGCCAGGAGGATCAACCGCGCCAATGTCCCGGGGATCGCTATACTGATGCAGAGCGGTCTGGCCGTTATCTATATCGCCTCGGGTACCTTTGATCAGATCATTACCTTCCTGAGTTTTTCCCTGGGAATATTCCCCATTCTCGCGGTGATTGGAGTCTTCAAGCTCAGGATGAAGCGTCAGTCCGTAATAAAAATGCCCGGATACCCGGTATTGCCCGCACTGTTCATCGTATTCTCCATAGCGGTCCTCATCCTGGCATTCCTGGAACGGCCCGTTGAATCGTCCATTTCCCTGACCGTGATCCTGCTCGGAATCCCGATCTATTACCTGCTTAAAAAAAATCATCAGGCAACATGAACACGGGGGAGCAGAAAGCAGGTGGCAGGTATCTGGCCATCACTGGGTCCTGAATTCCACGCGGGCTTCTTTGCACATCAGCTGAATGGCCTGCCGGCCCGTTAATGCAGCGTTCACCACCCCGGTGTAGGGAGCGGTCCACTGGCCGATCATGGTTAATCCCTCCAGACCCGGAAGTTTGCGGACTGGTTCCCGTTCACGAAAGTTTTTCGTATTGATGCACCATCCGTCGGGAGATCCTTTGTAGTTGCCGGTATAGCGCCGATAGGTGTGCGGGGTAGGCACGTCGATCACCTCCACCTGGGAAGCAAATCCAGGCCACCGCATTTCAAGCTGCCGGATCGTTTCATCGGCAATGCGCTTTTTCTCTGCCTTATATGCCTGTTTGTTCTTAGCCAGTTCCTCCCAGTATTCATAAGGCGTATCATACCAGACCTCCACTGCAGACTTTCCCTTAGGGGCCATGGAAGGATCAAAGCAGCGATGGCGGATCTGAAGCCACTTGTGTTCGTGACCAGCAACGGTCACCGGTTCATCCACTTCGCAGAAGATACAATGCGGTTCGTTACTCAGATCCCGGTTCACCCCCATCATTACATGCATGACAGATTCCTTGGGTGTCCACTCTTCGTACATATGCGTGATCCGTTCATTCACATAGGCCCCATTTAAAAGTTTATATATCAGCGTATGGCCATCCCCGGCCCAGATCACTTCATCTGCCAAATGCCGGGATTCATCTTCCAATTCAATGCCGGTGACCCTATTATTCTCGATAATCAGGTCCTTCACCCGGCTTTTCAGATGCAACGTTCCCCCGAGCTGTTTGAAACGTTCAGCGACCTGAAATACAGCATGTTGTGATCCTCCCAGCGGAACACCGCCTTCGGTGACCCCTACCTTCATAAAACCTGTCATAACCGTCATTGGAAAATCAACCATGGGCCAGCCGGGTGCATCCACAATAGACCGAACCGCCATCCGCAGAAAAGGATCTTTGAATTTCTCTGCATATTCCTGGATAGAGATCTTCCCGTATTTCCTGAATACCTTTAACAGGGGAAGAACGGCTCGCATGGTTCTGAACGAATCCCGGAAATTCTGGAGTTCTTTTGGTTTCAGCGTAGCGGCCTTCATCATATCACGGCCGAACAGGAGGCCTGTGAACTCCCTGATCAGATCGGCATCCTCGGGGGAAATAGCCAGCATATCCTGCTCCAGTTTTTCCCTGTCAGTTGAATAACTCAATCTCTTCCCCATCCCTTCCACCTGACCTAACTGGTTATGGTAGTGAAACTCGGTATTTTCAACCATACCAAGTTCGTCACACATTTCAAAGAATGGTCCGGAACAGGAACCTGTCAGAAAATGCATGCTCAGATCAAACCGGTAGCCCTTGCGTTCCCAGGCGGTACAAAGTCCTCCGGGAATGCTGTGCATTTCGAAAACAGAGGTGTTGAATCCATTCATGCGGGCATAACATCCGGCTGACAATCCGGCGATGCCGCCACCTACTATAAGCACTTTCTTTTCCATGTTGGCTGGTTTTAGTTTAGTGGTAGTAAAGGTAAAGCCTAGTCCCGGATGCAGGAAGGCTTTCGAGAATAAATCGGTGAAAATTAAGGGAATATCAGAGCAAAAGTACGTAATCAAGGGTATAAGGACTTAGAAGCAGTCGTGGATCCCCGCAGGACCCTGTTTTGCAGGCCCGATCATTGACTTGCAAAACGAAAGATCCTAACTTGCAGGTGATTCTTACGTATACTATTCGAAACGGGTTCCCCGTTATATGTATCCAGGGCCTGGAAGTACAACCAGGGATCTGCCGGACCTGCCAGGCTCCAAACCCGGGATTAGAAAATTTAATACGCCGCATCATGAAAAATATCTTCATCCTGTTTTTCCTGGGCTGCTCGTTCTTCGCTTCCGCCCAGGTGATTACCGAAGATCAATTGACCACGATGGTCAAAGAAGATCAGGAGAAGTGCGAGGGTGCTCATTCAAGCATTGTACTACGTGTCAATGAGGATTTTGCAGAATCCATCTGGGGAAAAACAATACGATTTAACAATGCGGACATCATCCGGTTTTTCAACCATCCCAGCGGGGAGAAGGTCTATGCCGGTGTCGGGATACTCAACGGGAACAAGAACAAGTGGTCCTTTGAATACGATCAGCAGACTGCTTCGAACCTCCTGACGAAAAACGGGGTCCGGGTGACCAAATCCTACAATACCCAGTGGATCATTGCCAGGCAGGACCTGCTTTATGCCGAAAGTAATACGGGACCGCAGAAAACCATCCTGGAACTCTATTGTCCCAAACAGGAATTACTGGAAGTATTGCGGATCGGGAAACAACAGAGCATTGAATTCCTGATCACCGGATATGCAGGAAGTGTTTCCTCCAGCAATAAAATCTACGGGATCTTAACCAAGGTGTTCACCGTAAAACAGGTGGTGACCTGTGTAAACGGTCATGAATATGATAAATCCCTCGGATACAAGTTTTGCCCCGTCTGCGGTGAACCCCTGAAAGAACCCGAGGAATAAAAGACGTGCGGGAAAGTTCCTATGAAGGCAGTCTGGTACCGGTCATTCGGAAAAGCAAGGGAGGTTCTCCAATATAGCGAGCAGGAGATCCGGAATCCCGGTCCCGGGGAAGTCCGGGTAAAGTTATCCTTTTCCGCAGTCAATCCTTCCGATGTGAAAAAAAGGAACGGGGCCAGCCCTGGTCTTCTGGCCCAGGGATTCGTGATCCCCAACAGCGACGGGGCAGGTGTAATAGACGCCACCGGGGAAGGAGTCGATCCGAAACGCACGGGAGAACGGGTCTGGGTGTACAACGGGCAGCACGGGAGGAATATGGGG
>CAYRLP010000116.1:4801-7424 GCA_964424935.1 uncultured Bacteroides sp. | reverse complement strand
GGCATCCATGGTCTGACCGGTGGGTTCTTCCATGCTAGCTGTCACACTTGCAATCAGTGGGCTCTCCATCATCCGTTCCCTGAACACTTCAAATTGGTTGACAATTTCCCGGTGCAGATCCTGGAGATGGATCGCCTCCTGGCTGGATGCTCCCAGTTGCTGGTCCATGGCATAGCGGGTCTGCCTTGAGATAAGAACCAGATTGGACAACAGCACAAACGTAATGATAAACTCAATGACGATCACGGATCTGATAAAGAGGTTCTTTCCCGTTTGTATTGATGGAATACCAGGCTTTGAAGAAAGATACCTTATTTGAAGGTGCCTGTAAAACTTTCCCGTGGAGGTAACCGAGGTGATCAGTGCTCCCCCGGCGATCAGAATTAGCAGCAGCCCGAGTGAAAGCACGACTACCCGGGGATCCCTGAAAAGCTGAACATTTCCCTGTTGTTCGACCCACGGAGTCAGAAGGAGCATCAACAATACCCCTATGATATAGGAGATGCTGCCGATAAAAACATTGTCTGCGAGGAACTGCCTGAAAAAATCCGATCTGCCGGCACCCATATGCCACTGTATCACCAGTTTCTGGATCTGCAACTGGTTCCTGCTGTAAGAGAGCAGGGTAAAGTTGAACCAGGCGAGCACGAAGACCAGCATGCCCGCCACCATCACGATCAATACCGTTCTGAAACGAACATTGGCCTGAATCTCCCTGGCTTTGTGGGAATGGAGATGTATATCGCTAACAGCCTGAAGACGCGGGGTAATAAGTGTGGCATAGGACTCTTCCACATTGGTTTCGACAAAATCCTTAATCCGGATTTCCATCTCTTCAGGATCAACCGAGGGATCCAGCTTTACGTAGGCCCAGGCAGTGCCTTCATAATCCAGGGGATTTTCGAAGGAGGTGAGTGCATCAATCCGGAAATGGGAATTCTCCGGGAAATCCCTGATCACGGCTGTAACCGTATAGGTGACCGGTTCAATTGCGAATTGATGTACCAGATCCACCGCTGCGCCCACCGGGTCCGCATCCCCGAAGAACCTCTTCGCCGGCTGTTCAGTCAGGACTACCGTAAATGGTTCGCTCAGCAGGTTATCGGGACTTCCGGAGATTACCTCGGGAGCAAATATATCCAGAAAGGCCGGATCACAGCTATAGGCATATTCTTCATAAAATGACCGGTCATCCAGTCTGAAAGCTGCCTTTCTGAAAGGTGCGATGCGACCCACGGATTCCAACCCGGAAATCATTTCACTGAACATGATTCTGTTCAGAGCATAGCCATGAAGTACCCTGGCTGTGTGACGGTAAAAACCTTCATAGTCCTCTTCAAAAGTGAGCCTGAAAATCCGTTCGTGTTCGGGATAACTCCGGTCAAAGGTCAGGTGCCAGGCCGACCACTGAAAGGTGGACAGAAAGGTAGCGATACCAATAGCCAGCCCTGCCACAACAAACAGGGCATAGAGCAGATTCTTCTTTAGGTTGCGTAGGGTTAATAAAAGATACGTCCCGATCATAGTACAATCCCGGCTGAAGCAAATATAGCGATTCAGCCATGATTCACACAGGAAGAGAGAATTTAATTTACTTCCAGATATTCCCGGATCTCTTCCATGGCATCCAGGGCATCTCCAAAAACCATATGGAAACTCATAAAACCATGGATCATACCGCTGTATTGAATGTAACTTACCTCTGTGCCGGCCATTTTAAGTTTCTCCGCATAGGCTTTATCGCTGTCTCTGAGCGGATCACATTCTGCAGCAATGATCAGGGCCGGGGGAAGATCATTGCCAAGGTCCGCCTCAAGGGGGGAGATGTAGGGATCCCGGTCCTGTCCTGAATCCCCTTTATATGCAGCTCTGACCCTGCGCACAAAGGATTCGCTCAGTACATATACCCGGTCCGATTCCCTCAGGAAATAGTTCATGGATGGAAAATCATGCTCCATGAAGGTAACGGCAGGATAGAGTAGTACCTGCAGGAGGGGCTGAGGGGTGTTCCGGTCCCTGCAGATCAGGGTCAGCGTGGTGGCAAGGTTCCCTCCGGCACTGTCTCCCATGACCGTAATCCTGCCGGGATCCGCACCCAGGCCTGATCCATATTCCTGCATCCATAGCAGGGCGGCATAACAATCGTTCAGGGCGGCCGGGAACGGATGCTCGGGGGCAAGTCTGTATTCCACCGAAACTACAATCTGACCGCAGACCCGGGCCAGTTTGCTGGCCATCAAATGATATTGCTCCACACTTCCGTAGACAAAACCTCCCCCATGAAAAAAGAGGATCACCGGCTGGTTCCCCTGCAGGCTTTCCCTGGTGGGATAATACACCCTCACCGGAACCTCCAGATTGTTATATACCAGTATGGTATCGAGCAGCTTCTTCTGGTGCGGGGTAATCATATTTATCATCCAGGGTGGGGGAGTTTTGGTTTTGGTGCTGTCTTCCATTACCCGTTCCATTCTGTTCAGTAAGGTAAGTGCCATCGGTTTCAGGTAGGTCCCCGGTTCCGGGGTCGCCAGTTTTTCCTGTTTCCTCGTGGATCTGGGTATGTACTTTTCCGGTTCCCGGGTGAAGGAACTACCCAGCAGTAGGAAAAAGATCAACAGGGCAG
>CAYRLP010000116.1:0-4791 GCA_964424935.1 uncultured Bacteroides sp. | reverse complement strand
GAAATGGCAATTAATCGGCTTGCGGTTCTGAGAATCAGCATTCCTTTGGTGATTCCGGGTGTGACCAGGGACACATCTCCCAAGGGAATCTTTTTCAGAAGTTCATATTCTTTTCCGGCCCGCACGATGTATAGGTCCCCATCCTCCGAAAGCAGGTAGATCTTTCCGTCAGAAGCCACCGGGCAGGCAATGAAACTGGTTGGAAGCACGGTTTCCCTGTAGATCTGCTTTCCTGTCCTTGCATCAAAACAGCTCAGGTTCCCATTCCATCTAAGCTGGTAAAGGAGACTGTCATAGACCAGGACAGAGGTCATATAAGCTCCCTGCCGGTTGTAAAACCATGCAAAAGCATCACCGGGTTCGGATTCCGACTCCGGATAGGGGATTTCTCCTATAACGCTGTTCTTAACGGCCATCAGGGGAGCCCTGCTGCCGTGAGCGCTGTTGAAATAGATCAGATCTTTCCAGACGACAGGCGTGGGGATCTGAATATCCCCTCCTCCCGACATCCTCCAGACCTCCTCCCCGGTCTGCAGGTCATATGCTCCCCTGTGTTTGTATCCATTCACCACCACCCGGGGTTTGTCACCGTCAAAATAGATATTTGGCGTACACCAGCCGGAAATTTCATCGCGCGCCTGTCTCCAGATTGTTTTCCCGTTGAAGAGGTCCAGTACCGCAACAAAGGCTGTGTTCAGGGCATCTGCCTGTATGATTACTTTATCCTGAAAGATGATGGGGGAACTGCTGAACTCCCACTCGGCTGATTCAACCAGGTTCCAGGCGGAGTTAATCAGACCAAAATCACGTTTCCAGAGCAGTTGCCCGTCCATGTCATAGCAATACAGGCCTTCAGATCCGAAAAAGGCGATCACATGGGTGCCGTCGGTGGCAATCGTGGTGTTGGCATGGGAAGATTTGGGATGTCGTTTGACCTTGGGAACACCCCGGCATGCCTCCCGTTTCCAGACGATGTTCCCCGTATTCTTATCCACACAGTACACCATCCAGATATGTTCCGAGGAGTCATTTACCGGCGCAATATCTCCAAACATTCCGGTCAGGTATCCCTCCTTGTCCTGTTCACTGATTGCCGTGGTAATAAAAATCCGGTTGTTCCAGATTACCGGGCAGGAGAGACCCAGGCCAGGAATCCCGATGTTCCATTTTACATGGTAGGAACTTTCTATATTGAAACTGTCAGGCAGGTGCGCATCATCCAGGAATCCCGATGCGAAATAGCCACGGTAGGAGGGCCATTGACGGTTTTCTTTTATGGATTTGTTAAACGCTTCGGCAGAGTTTACTTCACCAGCCAGAAGTGCCTGGGATCTGACTTCACTGATTTGGGTCACTATTACCAGGATCAGGCTGGCACAGAGAAATGAGAACTTCATGTTGTTAGGTATTATCGTTCTCCTAAAGTTATAATATATTTAAAACATGGTAGCTTTGCGTGTGCTAACAAATTTGGAACAGCCTTCCATTGATTTCCTGCACCTCAGGATCGATGAACCGATAACCACCGCGACGGATCTGATTCTGGCAGCCATCTGTTTTTATGCTTTTTTCAGGATCCGGAAACTGGAGTATACGGGCCGGGTGAAATGGTATTTTAAATACTACTTTTTAATTCTGGGTCTGGGTACCCTGTTCGGAGGATTGTTTGGCCATGCCTTTCTGTACCTGCTTTCGGAGGAATGGAAACTGGTTTCATGGGTCCTGATCCTGGCTTCGGTTGCCCTGATGGCCCACGCACTGGTTGAAATGGCTAAACCCCTTGTTCGACCAAGGATCTGCAGGGTTATTTCCCGTTTCAACCTGTTTGTTTTTGCGGTAGCGCTCTTTTTTACGGTCTGGAGCCTGGCCTTTTCTCCGGTTACCTATTATTCGATCTACGGAATGCTGGTCGTGGTGGGATCCTTTAGTTTCTACATATACCGCAAAACAGGAAGCAGGGGAATGTTGATCCTGCTGGGTGCTGTTTTAGTGGGATTTATATCCGCCCTGATCTTTCGCTTTGAATGGGGACTGAGTCCCTGGTTCAACCATATGGACATCAGCCATGTAATCCTGGGTATCAGTATTTATAGTTTTTACAGGGCTGCGGTGCTGATTCTGGAAGGTTCAGTAATCGGACCCTGAGAGCTTCTGTTCCAGGGCGGAAATTTTATCGAAGCGAGGCAGGGAAAAGGTGTCCGTATGATCATCCACATATTTAAGCAGTTCCAATGATTTGAACAGGAGGCGGCACACGCCTTCGCGGTCTCCCAGATCTATCCGGATCTCTCCCTCCAGCCTGAACAGATCAGCAATCATTTCAAGCTCCTGTGGGGTGCGTTCCCGGCAAAAGGTTTCCCATGCCCCTTCATCGAAATTCCTGAGGGTTACCGGATCAATCTTCAATATCGTATCATAGGCCTCCAGGATCAGGGCCTCCGCCTGGTTCAGTTCACCTTTTTCCCTGAGTCCCATAATTCGGGCGATCATCCTGGAAAAGGCCTCCACCATCCTCATGATATAATCTTTTTCGTACATCGCTTAAATAGACAGGTATTCCGCGATAACCACGGGTCAAAAAGTTACAAAATAATGGGCATACCCATACATATGTTTCGTATTTTAATACACGCCCGACGAAATCCAAATCATGATCCGTTTGTTTCAAATGATCTTTTTTGTTTTAAGTGCTTTTGGAATGGAGACCCTGGCTCAGCGTTCCGTGCCAGCCTTTGAATTGAAATCGGCCCTTACCATCGACGGAGTTCACGAGGCTGATAAGTGGTCAGGGGCCGACTCAGCTTCTGGATTCGTTCAAATGGCCCCATTCCCGGGAGAAGCCTCTTCCCAGTTAAGTGTGGTTTATATTGGATTTGACACTGCATATCTCTATGTGAACGCCAACATGTATCAGCAAACACCCGTGCAGGCAAAGATCCTGAACCGGGATGTATTGAGCAAAGGAGATGACTGCTTCTCCCTGGTCATCGATCCATATAACGACAACCGCACGGGTTACGGATTCTGGACCAATCCGCTGGGAACCCAGACTGATTTCAGGATCAATGACGATGGCAGGAACATTGATGTAAACTGGGATACCGAATGGCGAACAGCTTCCAGGGTATATGACTGGGGCTGGACCATGGAAATGGCCATTCCCTTTAAAAGCATTCGTTTCAAACCGGGATCGGATACTTGGGGGGTGAATTTCGGCCGGGTATACCTGGCAAATCTTGAAACAAGCTACTGGTCGGGCACCCTACGTGACGATTTCAGGATTTCCCAGGGAGGAAAGCTTACCGGGATCAAAGTACCCTCCTCAAAAAGTAAGCTTTCTCTTTACCCGTATTTTTCATTAAGCTATGAGAACAACGAATTTACGGAAGTCCGGAACAAGTTGAAACCCAAAGCGGGAGGAGATATTAAATGGCAGATCTCACCCAATGCAACAGCCGATGCCACCATAAATCCGGATTTTGCGACGGTGGAGGCGGACCGGGAACAGATTAATTTAACCAGGTACGAAATTAACTATCCGGAAAAACGACTCTTCTTCCAGGAAGGTAATGAAATGTACAGTACCCGAATCCGTACCTTTTATTCCAGGCGGATCCAGGATATACTATATGGTGCTAAAATGACGGGGAAGACAGGCAAATATAATTTCAGTGCCATGAATGTACGGTCCCTTCAGATGGCTGAGGAGGAAGAACCTGCTTCTTTCTTCACAACCGCCAGGTTGAAGCGGGATGTACTGAATTCGAGCACGGTCGGATTTACTGCGGTGGATAAACGGAATGACTCCGCTTATGTCACGTCATTCGGTGCTGATTATGTATTGAACCTGGGTGAGACCTGGAAATTGACCGGTCAGCTGGTGGCCAGTATCCCGGGCAATTTTCTTTCTCATTCCGCCTGGTTTATGCGATTTGCAAAAGAGACCAATTTCTATCACATGCATGTACGTTATACGGAATTGGGAGAAAATTTCAGGGAGAATGTTAACCAGACCGGATATGTGGTGGATGACGACCGCCGGGAGGTGGACAGTGATCTCAGTTACCGGTGGTGGATTCAAAACAATGTTTTTAATTATATTGAGGTTGGTACCAGGAACAATGTGTTCTGGGCCAGGACAAGCGGTGTGCTCAGAAGCTGGAACATTAATGAATCGGCAGTTCTATATTTTCAGAACCGATTCTCGTTCACCTACCTGTATAACAACGAATACAAGCTTTTTGAGAAAGATTACTATAACCATCGCCACACCTTCAGTCTGGGTTATAATACTGCGGAATGGAGTCATGGCTTTGCCGAATATTCTTTTGGCCACAATTTCGACAGGGATTTCAAGCGTTATTCCCTGGGAGGACGTGTAAAAATCACGGAGAAGCTGGCTGTGGAGTATGGAGGTGATCTGATCAAATTCACACCGGATGAAGAGGACCAATCCACCTTTATTAATGTCCTTTCCGTTAATTATAACTTCACCAAGGATCTATGGATAAAGATTTTTGCGCAAAACAGCACCAGCACCAGCAAAGTCTATTTTTATGGTCTGGCCGGATGGCGATTTAAACCGCCCTTTGGAGCCCTGTACCTGATTTACTCCCACGATCAGGAGGCAGAGCTCATGGACGATCTGGCACAAGCAGATGCGATTTTTCTGAAGTTCACCCTCCCTATCTCTATTATTCGGTAATTCTTCCTATCTTGAAAAGAAACTAATACCCCTCAATTATGGACCATTCAGAACAAGCGAAGGCACTTTTCCTGTCCGGATACAAC
>CAYRLP010000115.1:0-7514 GCA_964424935.1 uncultured Bacteroides sp. | reverse complement strand
ACCGCCCGCGGAGGCATGACCTCCCATGCAGCGGTCGTGGCCCGCGGAATGGGTAAATGCTGTGTCTCCGGTGCCGGAGGGGTGAAGATCGATTACAAGGCCCGTACCATGACTGCTGCCGGTAAAACCTTCAAAGAGGGAGACTGGATCTCCCTGAACGGGACCACCGGAAATGTGCTGGAAGGCAAGGTGGCTACCATTGATCCCGAACTGAGCGGGGACTTCGGGGCCATTATGGATCTGTCTGAAAAATATACCAGAATGGATGTCCGCACCAATGCCGATACACCTCACGATGCAAAAGTGGCACGTGATTTCGGAGCAAAAGGGATCGGACTGACCCGTACGGAGCATATGTTCTTCGAGGGAGAACGGATCATTGCCATGAGAGAAATGATCCTGGCCAACAACGAAGCGGATCGCCGCAAAGCCCTGGACAAGCTCCTGCCTTATCAGCGTGAGGACTTCGAAGGCATCCTGGAAGCCATGGAAGGTTTCGGAGTCACCATCCGACTGCTGGATCCGCCGCTCCATGAATTTGTTCCCCACGATGAAGACAACCAGAAGGTGATGGCGGATGAAATGGGTGTGACGGTCAAGGATATCAAAAACCTGGTGGAAGACCTGCATGAGTTCAACCCCATGCTGGGACACCGGGGATGCCGGTTGGGAAATACCTATCCCGAGATCACCGAAATGCAGGCCCGTGCAATCATCGAGGCCGCAGTGAACCTGACCAAGAAGGGAGTGGATGTACATCCCGAGATTATGGTTCCGCTGATCGGCACCTGGAAGGAGTTCAAGATGCAGGAGGAAATTATCCGCGCCACAGCTGAGAAAGTGTTCGAAGAGAAGGGTACACGCTGTGAATTTCTCGTAGGTACCATGATCGAGATCCCCAGGGCCGCTCTGACCGCAGACCTGGTTGCAGAGCATGCCGAATTCTTCTCTTTCGGGACCAATGACCTGACCCAGATGACCTTTGGCTATTCCCGTGACGATGCCGGCAAATTCCTGCCCATCTATATTGATAAAGGTTTGCTGAAAAACGATCCGTTCCAGACGCTGGATCAGGAGGGGGTCGGACAGCTGGTGGAAATGGGAACCACCAAGGGACGTTCCACCCGCGCGGACCTAAAAGTGGGTATTTGCGGGGAGCATGGCGGAGATCCCGATTCGGTTGAATTCTGTCACCGAGTGGGCATGAACTACGTAAGCTGTTCCCCGTTCCGTGTACCCATTGCCAGGCTGGCAGCAGCCCAGGCGAACCTGAGGTAGAAGATGATTTATAATTTTTCCATATCAATAAAGCGGCAAAACTTGATTTTGCCGCTTTTTTTTTTAATCTTCGCAGTGCATTTTTTAGCGATCACCCTGAAATACTTATAGTTTGAAATAATTCTAGATCGCAAACTTTAGAATAGTAACATTATGGTTGGTATTTTGGATAAATTGAAACTTGAGCAGTATGGAATTACTGACGTTCATGAGGTGGTTTACAATCCTTCATTCGAGCAACTGTATGAAGAAGAGATGAACCCTGCACTGGAAGGGTTTGAGGTAGGTGTGGAAAGTGAATTCGGTGCTGTAAAAGTGGATACGGGAATATTCACCGGACGGTCGCCCAAGGATAAATACATTGTCATGGACGATACAACCCGGGATACGGTATGGTGGAAAACGGATAAGGCGAAATCTTCAGATAATAAACCGATCAGCAAGGAGGTCTGGGATCACGGGTATGATCTGGCCAGCTCCCAGCTTTCAGGTAAAAGGCTGTTTGTGGTGGATTGCTATTGCGGCGCCAATGAAGATACCCGGCTGAAGGTGCGATTCATAATGGAAGTTGCCTGGCAGGCACATTTTGTTACCAACATGTTCATCCGCCCCTCCAAAGAGGAGCTGGAGGGATTCGAGCCCGATTTTGTTGTGTTGAATGCAGCAAAAACCAAGAATGACCTCTGGAAGGAACAGGGACTGAATTCGGATGTGTTCGTGTTTTTCAATCTGACCGAAAAGAAAGCGGTGATCGGAGGCTCCTGGTACGGGGGGGAGATGAAGAAAGGGATCTTCTCCGTGATGAACTACTACCTCCCTCTGAAAGGGATTGTTACCATGCACTGTTCAGCAAATGTTGGCAATGATGGAGATACAGCCATTTTCTTCGGTCTTTCCGGAACCGGAAAAACAACGCTGTCCACCGATCCGCACCGTAAACTGATCGGCGACGATGAACATGGCTGGGATGACCGGGGTGTTTTCAATTTTGAAGGGGGATGTTATGCCAAGACCATCAATCTGAGTGAGGAGAGTGAACCAGATATCTATCATGCCATCAAGCGGGATGCCCTGCTGGAGAATGTAATCGTCAGTCCTGACGGCAGGGTCGATTTTGATGATTCCTCCAAGACACAGAATACCAGGGTATCCTATCCAATTTACCATATTCAGAACATTGTAAAGCCGGTGTCCAGGGGCGGACATGCAAACAGGGTCATATTCCTGACTGCTGATGCATTTGGGGTGATGCCTCCTGTATCAAAACTGAACCCGGAGCAAACCAAATATCATTTTCTTTCCGGGTTTACCGCCAAGCTGGCCGGGACGGAACGGGGCATCACTGATCCCGTCCCCTCGTTCTCTGCCTGTTTCGGTGCCGCATTTCTGACCCTGCATCCTACCAAATATGCGCAAGAGCTGGTGAAAAGGATGGAAGCCGCAGGATCAAAGGCTTATCTGGTCAACACCGGATGGAACGGAACCGGTAAACGAATTTCTATCAAGGATACGCGCTGTATCATCGATCTGATCCTGGACGGTACGGTCGATAAGGCAGAAACCCATGTGATTCCCTACTTTAATCTGGAGGTCCCGAAGAGTCTTCCGTGCCTTTCGGATGGAATCCTTGATCCGAGGGACACCTATGAGGATGTGGCCGAATGGGACCGAAAAGCGAAGCATCTGGCCGGTTTATTTATTGAGAACTTCAAGCAATTCACGGACAACCAGGAGGGTCTGGCCCTGGTGGCAGCCGGTCCCCAGTTATAGGTACCTCCGGCCTGCATAGCCAGGCATGCCCCTTGGTTGGGTTCCCCTGAACCCGCGGGAATAGCAGGGGTGCGGTCCGAGTATGAAAATGATGAACCTGATCATTTCAGCCTGTCTGGCCTATCTGATAGGCTCCATCCCTTCCTCCGTCTGGCTTGGAAAGGCCTTGAAGGGAGTGGATCTGCGTGAGCATGGCAGCGGGAATGCAGGGGCCACCAATGCCTTTCGGGTGCTGGGAAAACCCATCGGAACGGCGGTTCTGCTTTTCGATTTGTGCAAAGGTTTCCTGGCGGTTCAACTGGCCTTTATCCAACACCAGATTCCTCCCGGCTCGGAAAACTGGATGATCCTACGGATTGGTCTGGGCCTGCTGGCCGTGGCGGGTCATATCTTTCCTGTTTTTGCCGGATTCAGAGGGGGTAAGGGGGTGGCCACCATGACCGGAGTGGCCCTGGCACTTCATCCGTATGCGGCCCTGGCGGCCATGGGGGTTTACCTGATTGTTTTCCTGATTGCAAGGATCTCCGCTCTGGGTTCGCTGATTGGGGTCCTGACCTACCCGGTATGGGTAATCTGGGTATTCCATACCGACTTTCTTTCCCTGCGCTTATTCTCCCTGTTCGTGGTGATCCTGGTAGGGATTACGCACCGGTCGAACATCCTGCGGTTGATTCGCGGGCAGGAGAAGACACTTTTCAGGAAACGGTGATTATTTGAAATCTTCTTCGAGTTTCAAACGCAACACCCTGGATGGTATGTTTTTTTGAAGAATCCCTTTCTCAGCCATGGAGATCTGGCCGGTTTCCTCCGATACGATAATCACCAGGGAGTCGGTAACCTCAGAAATACCCAATCCGGCGCGGTGACGGAGGCCGTACTCAGGAGGCAGGTCCATTTTTTCAGTGACCGGCAGAATCACCCGGGCTGCCTTAATTTTATCGTTCTCCACGATCACCGCACCATCGTGGAGCGGACTCGTTTTATTGAAGATGGCCACAAATAACCGGCTGGAGGTTTCTGCATTGAGCACATCACCGGTTTCGGCATACATGTCCAGGTTGGATTTCTTTTTGATGACAATCAATGCCCCGGTATTATCCACGCTGAATTGCATTACCGCTTTCATAATAGACCGAATCTTTACCTGAGCCTTGGATTCGAAGCGGAGGTTCAGGAACTTCTCCACGCTGATCCGGTTCCCGTCCACATAGCGTGACCCGACAAAAATCAGGAAACGTCGTATCTCCTGTTGAAAAACGATGATCAACGCGACGACTCCCACACCGAGTACCGATCCCAGGATGGTGCTGAGCAGTTCCATATGCATCGCTCGAATGGCCCACCAGAACAGGTAAATGGCTACGATTCCCAGTGTAATATTATAGGCTACGGTCCCGCGGATCAGCATGTAAAGCTGGTAGAAAAGGAGGGCTACCAGGAAGATATCAATGATATCCAGGAGGCGGATATGGATAAATGCGCTGATCATGCGAACGTTCTGGCCCCTAATTTAATAAATCTGAAGGAAGATCTTCACAGTTTCTTTTGCTGCTGCCACATCATGTACCCTCAGCAGGTTGGCACCCTGAAGCAGAGCAGCCATGTGAGCCGCTGTTGTACCGTTGAGAGCCTGATCGGGCTCGCAACCTAATAATCTATAAATCATTGATTTACGTGATATTCCAACCAGAATCGGAAGTTCCAGGCTCCGGAACAGATCAAGTTGTTTCAATATCTGGTAATTTTGCTCCAGTGTTTTTCCGAATCCGAAACCCGGATCAATCACGATGTCATTCAATCCCAGTTTCCTCAATGCATATACTCTTTCGGCAAAAAACTGGAGCACGTCATCCACCACATGTTCATAGACCGGGTTCTCCTGCATATTCGCGGGAGTTCCCTGCATGTGCATGATCACATACGGGATCCCTATCTGTGCCATCACCGGATACATGTCCGGATCCATTGTTCCAGCTGAAATATCGTTGATTATCTGGATCCCGAATTTCTCAGTCACAAATCGGGCCACACCGGACCGCCAGGTGTCCACCGAAATGGGGAAGTCCGGGAAATGCTCCCTCAGTGCTTCCAGGACCGGTACCAGCCGCTCCAGCTCGTCAGATTCTGAGAGTTCCCGGGCACCCGGTCTGGTCGAAACCGCTCCTACGTCCAGGATATCTGCCCCATGACGGATCATTTCCCTGGCTCTTTCAACAGCCTGCCCGGGTTCCGGAACCCTGCTTTCCGGATAGAAGGAGTCCGGCGTGGTATTCAGGATTCCCATGATACGGGGGGTGGTGAGGTCCATGATGGTTCCTCCCAGGTTCAGGGAAAGGTTCTTTGAAAAGAGAGGTTCCGATGTGGAGAAGTTCTTCATAGATTCAGGTTCGATTGAGCCTATATTTTGTATGTTTGGTAACTGGTTTAAAAATACACTAAATAATCCGAAACTGATTGATGCACTTCCTGGTGATAGAAGGATTGGATGGCTCCGGTAAATCCACCCAGCTGGGTCTTTTAAGGGAACATCTTGAACGTCATGCCATTCCTTATCGGTATCTGCATTTCCCAAGACTTGAAGAGGGAATCTACGGGGAGCTGGTGGCCAGGTTCCTTAGGGGCGAGATGGGTGAGAACGACCAGGTGGATCCCTACCTGGTTGCACTTATTTTTGCCGGTGACCGGGCTGACGCCGCCGCCCGGATCAGTCAGTGGATGGAGGAAGGGAATCTGGTCATTGTAGATCGTTATGTTTATTCAAACATTGCGTTTCAGTGTGCAAAGCTGGACAGCCCGGAGAAACGGAAGAGGCTGAGGGATTGGATCCTGAAGCTTGAATTCGTTCACAACCGTTTGCCCAGGCCCGATCTGAATCTTTTTCTGGATGTACCTTTGGAATTTACCAGGGAACAACTGATCGGGAAGCGCCGGGGAGACGACCGGGCCTATTTAAAGGGAGAGCGGGATATACATGAAGCGAACATCGGTTTTCAGGAACGGGTCAGGCAGGAGTACCTTTCCCTGCAGGAGGTGGTAAGTGATCTGAAGATCATAGACTGCATGGACTCCGGTGGAGGAATGCGATCCCCGGCAAACATATCGGAGATGATCATAACAAGTATGGAGTTACAGGAATGAAATACATTCGCTTTTTTAGCCGGCTTATCGTGGGGGTGGTATTCATCTTCAGCGGTTTTGTGAAGGCAGTGGATCCCCTGGGTTCTGCCTATAAATTCGGAGATTATTTTATTGCATTTAAACTGGGTTTCCTGAAGTTTCTTGCCTTGCCTATGGGAATCTTTCTGTCGGCATTTGAGCTCGTGCTTGGAATTACCCTGATCCTTGGGTACCGGCGAAGGGTGATGTTCCGGATCCTGATGTGGTTCATGTCATTTTTCACCTTTGTGACCCTGATCCTGGCCCTCTTCAATCCAGTTTCAGATTGTGGCTGTTTCGGTGATGCACTGATACTGACCAACTGGGAGACATTCTTTAAGAACCTGGTGCTCATGGTCTTTGTGCTGATTCTTTACTTCCATCGTGATAAGGAGGAGGAGGAACCGGGCTGGCGCGAATGGATGATTGTGGGGAGCCTGTATGCCGGGGCCGTATTTTTTTCTTTCTGGAACTACATGCATCTCCCGCTGATTGATTTCCGACCCTACGATGTGGGAACAGTGATCAGGGATGAGATGGAGATCCCGGATGGCATGCCGGTGGATGAGTACGAAACCACCCTGATATACCGGAACCTGGAGACCGGCGAAAACACCACCTTCAGCATTGAGGATTATCCGAAGGATACGCTCCGGTGGGAATTTGTGAACAGTGAATCGAAGCTGGTCAAGAAGGGGTATGAACCTCCCATTCATGATTTTGCCCTGATGGACCCGGACGGATGGGACCGGGTGGGTGAGATCCTCAGTGACAAAGGGTACAGCATGATCCTGGTCAGTTACAACCTGGACAAGGCAAATAAAGAAGCTCTGAGCAGGGCCAGAGGATGGTCGCAGCTTGAGATCTTTGCCAGGGATTACAGCTTCTATGCCGTGACAGCCACCACTTCAGCCGAGGTGGAATCGATTTCCAGTGAACTGGAACTGGGATATCCCTTTCTGGCCGGTGACGAAACCATGTTAAAAACCATTGTGCGGTCCAATCCCGGGTTTATGCTGGTAAAGAACGGAACGATTCTGGGAAAGTGGGGATACCGGGACTTTCCAGCCCTGGAGGAACTGGACCCCCAGTGGACGGAACTGATAGGCAATGCTTCGGCCCCGGTGGATGAGGAACAGCTCTGGCTGATGGAATCCGGTGTCTATAATGAACTCTCCTTTGACGTCGTTGATTTTGATCATTTTACGCCGGGGCTGTTGTGGAAGCAGGGAGCGAAGAAAGGGGAAACCGGTGTGCTTGTAATATCCATACTGGCACTATGTTTGCTGCTGCAATGTGCGGTATATATC
>CAYRLP010000114.1:2957-7523 GCA_964424935.1 uncultured Bacteroides sp. | reverse complement strand
GTCCAGATACGATCCTGGCAGATTGCAGAGAGCCCAACGGCTACTCCCATCCGGAAAAGAATAAAGTAACCTATGCCTTCCCGGGTACCAGGCATACAACGGAAAAGCTGGAGTGGATCTGGTACGATGGCCAGGGTGCTCCGCAACCTCATCCGGATCTGGTGCTACCAGGGGGAGACAAACTTCCGGATCAGGGATCCGTCTTTGTGGGTGAAAAAGGCAAGTTGCTGCTTCCCCACTGGGATTTTGCCCGGCTGATCGTGGAAGGAAACTATGAGAAGCCGGAATTCCCCGACCTGGAAGAGCAGGACCATTACCACCAGTTCATAGATGCCTGTATGGGGGAGGGAACGACCAGTACCCCTTTCTCCTATGCGGCAAGATTATCAGAAGCGGTCCTCCTGGGGGTGGCAGCTACCGGTTTCCCGGGGACAACCCTGCACCTGAACAGGGAGGATGGAACATTCAGGGAGGAAGGGGCCAACAGACTGCTGGATACCGAGTACCGCTCGTTCTGATTTGGTATTCGGCGGAGTGGTTATCTGGCGGATCGGTCACCTTGTGGACCAGGTCATATCGGGATCCAGGGGATAGATAGGCCTCCGGACGTGTTCGTAGGCGATGTTTTCAACAAGCTGATAGGCAAAACCGGGGGTGAGTGCCATGATGGAGCGTGGTGCAATGTCTCGCAGACCCTGAAAAAGATAACCTTCTTTGACGACGACTATCCTATGCCCTAGGGGATCAATATTCATAGCCTCGAAATGGGATGGATCAGTAAATGCGGCATGTTCACTCAGCAGCACCAGCAGGACACCATCCACCTGGACCAGGGCTGTGGCTTCCTTAAAAACAGGAGGGGCATTTCCGAGGCGCTTAACCGTACCGGTGATGGCAAGAGGCTTGCTGTAAACCGAATCTATTTTGCCGCCGACTATCAGAAGTACTTCTGCACCCACTCCTGCAGCGGCACACTGTTCAACCGCTTCCGGATCCACAATCCCGGCCAGAACAGCATCGGGGACCCGGTAAGCAAGGAGCCGTTCCAGGACAAGGGTCCCGTCACCTGCCGCTCCGGCCGTTATATTGTCGCCAGAATCCGTAATAAATACAGTGGATTCCGGAGCATCCAGAGCCGTTTCAATGGCCTGATCAATCGTTGCGGTGGGAACATCAAACCGCAGCTTTTCACGTTGTTCCCAGATGGCATCGGCCAGTAGAGTCGCCTGCTCCTGTGCGAGGGGGAAATGTTGCTTGTCACGGGCCACCACCTGGACGCTCATCCCTGCCCGCTCCACATCCGTCCAGGGCATCCCCACAAAGATGCTTGCATCCATCAGCCCATCCATGGCGGATATATGATCCAGGCTTGCATAAAGGGATTTTAGGGGCTCCACAGCTGTAATGCCTTTTTCACCCGGGATCAGAATGGGGAGGTTCAGATGGGCCGTTTGCGGTAACAGATCATTCCGGAGGGCCTCCACCAACAGTTTCACGGTTCGTACACGGGTCTCATCCCCGTCCACGTGTGGAGCGGTCCGGTAAGCAGATATAATATTTAACCCTTCTATAAATTCCGGGGAGATGTTTCCATGCAGATCAAAACTGGCCGCAATAACCACCTTTTCTCCAACTTCGCGGCGGATCTGCCGGATGAAATCCACCTGGGCATCCGGATAACCTTCCACGTGCATGGCTCCGTGCATATCAAGAAAGATGCCATCCACCGGTCCGCTTTTCCTGATCCGGTCCAGGATTTCATCCCGCAGTTCCTCATATGTTTCTTTTGAAACCAACCCGGACGGACCGCTGTATGCATGCAGGGTCGGGATCACTTCCACCCCTTCCGCCATGAGGAAACTGGCCCAGGGCTGGTCCCTGAGTGCTTCATCGCCCCGCAGGACCGTAAAGTCCTCCAGCGTGGTCATGCGTGGAATAAAGGTATTGGTTTCATGTCTGATACCGGCAGTCAGAACACGGAATTTGCCTCTGTCTCCGGAGGAGCAGGCCAGCAGGGAAAGCAGAAGTACGGCCAGGCCTGTCTTTTGGAAAATACGGTTGAATGTCATGGTTCTATTGCGTTGAATTGCAAGATAAGACCTTATCACTTATGTGTCAATAATCCTTATATTTCCTGATCTGTATAACGGACAGACTAAAAAATCAGGTATGAGCAAGATAATTGTACTGGGTGGTGGTATGGTCGGAAGGGCCATGGCCATCGATCTGGCAGAAAAACATCAGGTCACCCTATCCGATATGAACCCGGAAGTCCTGGAAGGGGCAAAAAAGAGATGCGGCGAACTTACCCTTAAATCACTTGATGTTACAAAGGAGGATGATTTTAGGAAGACCATCAGGGGGAACGATCTGGTAGTCAATGCCGTCCCCGGATTCCTGGGGTTTCGGACCCTGAAAGCCGTTATAGAGGAGGGACAGGGAGTGGTTGATATTACTTTCTCTCCGGAAAATGCCCTGGAGCTGGATGCCCTGGCCAAAGAATGCGGAGTAACCGCCATAGTCGATTGCGGTGTGGCACCGGGTATGGATAATCTGATCCTAGGACGATATAACGAAATCATGAAGCTGACCCATTTCGAATGCCTGGTGGGAGGATTGCCCAAGACCCGGAAGTGGCCCTTCAGTTACAAAGCCCCCTTTTCACCCATTGATGTGATCGAGGAGTATACCCGTCCGGCCCGGTTTGTTGAGCATGGGGAGGTGGTCGTCAGAGAACCGCTCAGCGATTGTGAATATGTGGATTTTGAGAAAGCCGGAAAGCTTGAGGCTTTCAATTCCGACGGTTTGCGGTCCATCCTCTTTACCATGCCCCATATTCCCAACATGAAGGAAAAAACATTGCGTTATCCCGGACACGCGGAGTATGTAAAGGTGTTGAAAGAGAGCGGATTTTTCAGTACTGAAGAGATAGAAATCAACGGAGTCCGGGTTGCCCCCCTTGATCTTACACGGAGCGTTCTTTTCAGGGAATGGAAACTGGGAGAAACAGAGGAAGAGCTCACCGTGATGCGTGTGACCCTTATAGGAGAAAACAAGCGGGGAAAGCAGGAAAAGGTGGTCTATGAATTGTACGACGAATATTGTCATGAAACGGAGACTTCTTCCATGGCACGGACCACAGGTTACGCTGCTACGGCAGCGGCCAATCTCTATCTGGATGGCCTTTTTAAGGAGAAAGGGGTCTTCCCTCCGGAGCTGGTGGGGAAGCATGAATCCTGCTTCGATTACATCTTAGATTATCAGAAGGAGCGGAACATCCATTATGTAAGGCAGGCACATCTCATCGTTTAGTAAATTCAACCCTGCTGTTTTCTTCCCTGTAGCCTGATAAGTGCAAATAGGGGGATCCCTGATGCCAGCAGGATGACTCCCCAGAGGATGACTTCCTTGTCCAGCCCGGTGATGGCCCACAGCGAGTACAGGAATGCCGGAATGGAAATGAGCCAAGCAAGAAGCAATTTCTTATTGTTGTATGGCTTCTTTTTTCTCAGGTAGAGAACAATTTCGGACAGGGAGGAAAAAAGATATGGCAACAGGCAGCTGAGTGTGGCAAGCATGATAATGAAAGCAAACATATCTACCAGTCCCCGGGTATAATTGATGCCCACTAAAAGGGTAGCGAGTAAACCGGAAATAAAGAGACCGGTGACAGGGATCCCTTTTTTTGACAGTGTTTTAAAGACAGAGGGGAACAACCGGTCCCTGGCCGCAGCCAGTGGCATTTGCCCCTGAAGCAGGATCCACCCGTTCAGGGCCCCGAAACAGGCCAGGGATGCCCCGGCGGCCACCAGCCCGGCAGCCCGGTTCCCCCAGATTATACGGGCGGCATCCGCAAAGGGCGCTGCCGAATGCTGTAACATTTCGGGCGCAATGATTCCCATGACCCCCATGGTGCTGGATATGTATAGCAAAGAAGTAATGATGATACCGGCAAGGGTAGCCCTGGGAATGGTCCGGGAAGGGTGTTTGACCTGATTGGATGGAATGGTGGCTGATTCCAGGCCCAGAAAAGCCCAGAGTGCCAGGGCGGCAGTTGCTGTGATGGCATCAAAATTCGATACTTCGCTTACATTGAAGGGAACAAGATTTGCCCGGTTAAAATAGAGAAAGCCCACGGTTCCCAGTGCCAGCAGAGGCAGGATCTTGATGAGGGTGGTAACAAGCTGAACCATCCCCACCTTTTTTATGCTTTTCGTATTGATATAGGTAAATACCCATATGGCTAGAATGGAAGCTCCGGCAGCAAGGGTTTGATTTTCTTTCAGGGCGGGGATGAACGTGGAAAGATAACCCACCCCGGCAACGGCAATGGCTGCATTCCCGCTCCAGACAGAGATCCAGTAACCCCAGGCCACCAGGAAACCGGCAAAATCGCCAAGACTTTCCCTGGAATAGGTATAGGGCCCGCCCGCCTTGGTGATCAACCGGCTGAGCCTGGAAAAGACAAGGGCCAATAGAATGGTTCCGGCAACGGTAAATATCCAGCCGAAGATGGAAATACCACCATAAAGTGCCAGCGCTGCAGGCAGAAGAAATATGCCTGAA
>CAYRLP010000114.1:0-2947 GCA_964424935.1 uncultured Bacteroides sp. | reverse complement strand
GGTCATATTTCCTACCACCAGGGAAGTGCTTAACAGGAAACCTATCTTACCCTTCTCTTCAGCATTTTTTCTCATGATCTCTTAAAAGTACTCCAAATAATATTTTAAACACTATGTTCAGTTTTCTGTTATTCTTAGAAAGCCATTCCAATGAAATCGGGAAATAGCAAACCTGAAAAGCTGAATTACAAAAGAATCTCAACCACGGAGCTGTTAAACTATACGAATGATCCCGGAACCACCATTATTGATGTAAGGCCGGTAGAGGCTTATAACGGATGGAGGATCAGACAGGAAAAAAGGGGAGGTCACGTACGGGGGGCCCGAAGCCTGCCCCTGAAGTGGACCGGCTATATCGACTGGATAGAGATCGTACGTTCCAAAGGAATTCTGCCGGAGCAAATGCTGGTCGTTTATGGATATGATCCGGAGGAGGCACTTCAGGTAGCCGAACGGTTCTCTCGTTCTGGGTATGACCGTATAAGCATCTATGACGGATTTATCGGGGAGTGGTCGGCCAATCCGGATCTTCCCATGGATCACCTGCCCCGTTACCAGCAACTGATTTATCCCCAGTGGCTGAAAATTCTCCTGGACGGGGGAACGCCCCCAGAGTATGAGGGAGGTGATTTTGTGATCTGTCATGGCCACTACCGCAATCCCGGTGCCTATGAGGAGGGGCATATCCCGGGAGCCATTGCAGTGGATACGAACACGCTGGAATCCCCTGAAACCTGGAACAGAAGGAGCCCGGAAGAACTGAAAGAAACCCTGGAGAGCCTGGGGATCAGCGAGGACACTACCGTAATTCTTTATGGCCGGTTCTCTTTCCCGGACAACAGGGACCCCTTCCCCGGAAGCAGTGCAGGGCACCTGGGTTCCATTCGGGCTGCCTTTATCATGATGTATGCCGGGGTCAGGGATGTCCGCATCCTGAATGGCGGGTTAAGATCCTGGGAGGATACAGGATTCCCGGTTACTACCAGGGAGTATAAATCCCTGCAAAGGGGCTTGTTCAAATCCACCATCCCCGGCCGCCCGGAACTGGCAGTGGATGTCCCGGAAGCCAGAAAGATTCTTGATTCTGATCAGGCTGAGCTGGTCAGTGTGCGCAGCTGGCCTGAATACATAGGTGAAGTAAGCGGCTACAACTACATCGAAAAGAAAGGCCGGATACCGGGTTCTGTTTTCGGGAATTGCGGAACAGATGCCTACCACATGGAGAATTATCGCAACCTGGATCATACCACCCGGGAATATCATGAGATCGAAGAGATCTGGCGGGAGGTGGGGGTGGTCCCGGAGAAACACAATGCTTTCTACTGTGGAACCGGCTGGAGGGGTAGCGAAGCCTGGCTGAACGCCTGGTTAATGGGCTGGCCAAGGGTTTCGGTTTTCGACGGGGGTTGGTTTGAATGGAGCAACGATCCCGCCAATCCCATCGAGACAGGTGTGCCGGAGGAGAGCAAAAAGATAGTAGTATGAATTATTCAAGCGAGGAGGTTATATCGCAGAGCCGGATCTCCATCACCAATCTTCTTCCCGAGATTGGCCCGGAAGAGGTCATCGGTGAGCTTGTCACGGGACTTCAGGCGGAACAGAAATACATCGCGAGCAAGTATTTCTACAATGAGAGGGGATCCCTGTTGTTTGAAGAAATTACCCGCCTGGATGAATATTATCCCACTCGCACGGAGAAGCAGATCCTGAAGCGGATCGCACCCGCTCTGATGCGCAATGCCAAAGGCCATGAAATTATAGAACTGGGACCGGGCGATCATTCAAAGGTCTCCATACTGCTGAGTGCTGCGGAGCAGTGGAGCGAGGATCCCGTGTGCTACCTTCCCCTGGACATCAGTCAGCCCGCACTCAGGAGTTCGGCACAAAGACTGGTCAGGGACTTTCCCAACCTGCAGATCGAAGGGTATGCAATGGATTTTATTTCACAGGTTGAACAGATCCGGCGCGAGCAGCCTTCCCTGGTCTGCTTTTTTGGGAGCACCATCGGGAATTTTGAATGGAAGGACGCCCTGGAGCTTCTACGGAACATCAGCGATCAGTTGAAGCCCGGGGACACCCTGCTGCTGGGGATGGACCTGGTAAAACCCAAGAAAGTTCTCCATGCGGCCTATAACGATGCCCGGGGAGTGACCGCTGCATTCAACCGAAATATTCTGAATACCGTCAATGATCTGATCGAGTCGGATTTTAACCCGGACGATTTCGAACATCATGCGTTTTACAATCCCGGGAAATCACGTATGGAGATGCACCTGGTGGCAAAAAGGGACCTGTGGATTCATTCAGCCCATCTTCCGGATGGAATTCACCTGAAGAAGGGGGAAACCATTCACACCGAAAACTCTCATAAATACAGTCTCAGGCATATCCGGAAGATCCTGGAGGTAACCGGACTGCATTTAAAACAAATTCATAAAGATGACAAGGGGTGGTTTGCCATCACTCAGTTTGAGAAAACCAGGCATGCATAAAAGGATATACAGGACTAAAACCGGAACCGTCGTCCTTAGTTTGCTGCTTCTGGGAGCAAGTACCGCGGGACAGCAGCCAGGCTGGAAGAAGAAAGATACAAAGGACGGAGAGGTGTCCGTTTTATACCGGTTTACAGAACAGGAAGATCAGAACGGGAAAAAATACAATGTGCTGGAATATGAAGCCGTAACCAGGGCGGAAACAAACCTGGAACGGTGCAGGGAAGTGATGACGGACGATTCGAAGCACATGGCATTCATGGAAGGCACGGAAGGAGTGAAGCGGGTAAAGAACCTGTCGGAGGATGAATGGGTGACCTATTACTTCCTGAACAGCCGCTGGCCCATGCCTGATTCCGATCTGGTTACCCGCTATAAGCTGGAGGAGGATGCGTCGGGCAAACATTTCACTCTTACCGGTTCGCCGGCTCCGGATTTGTATCCGGAAGGGGATG
>CAYRLP010000113.1:0-7527 GCA_964424935.1 uncultured Bacteroides sp. | reverse complement strand
GGATTGAAGATGGAGAGATCATAGGCAGCTACAAAATTATGAATGTTAGCTGTGCTCACCTGAACGACATTCAGTCCGTCAGCAGCTGCAGGTGCGTGAGTGGTATAGAATATAGTATCACCTACCTGCTTTATTCCGTCAACCGCTTTATCGGCCAGTCTGCCGATCCAGAGTTTAACCTCTTCCATGTAGGCTGCAAGCAGGGCCATAGCAGTCAATGCAGCCGAACCAATGGCAAATCCTTTACCTGTGGCTGCCGTTGTATTTCCAAGCATGTCCAGTGCATCGGTACGTTCGCGGACTTCCGGCGGCAATTCCGACATCTCGGCATTTCCACCCGCATTGTCAGCAATGGGTCCGAATGCATCCGTGGCAAGGGTAATCCCCAGGGTGGATAACATCCCTACCGCTGCGAAACCGATTCCGTAAACCCCCTTGGCAAAATCCTGGAAGCCTCCAGAGAATCCAAAGGCGGCAATGATCCCTATGACAATGGTTACCACGGGAATCCATGTGGAATACATCCCCACGGCCATCCCATCGATAATGGTGGTTGCCGGACCCTGCTGGGTTTGTTTGGCAATACCCCGGGTTGATTTGTATTCGTCTGAAGTAAAAAGTTCCGTTCCCTGTCCGATGATTACCCCTGCGGCAAGACCGGCGACTACAGCACCGAAAATCCCCCAGGTGATCAGTCCCATAGAGGCCATTACAGCCAGGGCAGCCAGAATCAGCACAGAGCTGCCACCGGTACCCAGGAGCAGGGCGTTAAGCAGGTTTTTCTGGGTGGCCGATTCCTTGGCCCGAACCATGAATACCCCCAGAATAGAAAGCACGATTCCCATGCCGGCCACGATCATGGGAGCTACTACGGCCATGCCCTGTTCCGACACGGAAAGCCCGGGAAGTGCTGCACCGAGTGCGGCAGTCGCCAGAATGGAACCTGCGTAGGATTCATAAAGGTCGGCCCCCATGCCGGCCACATCCCCCACGTTATCTCCAACATTATCGGCAATGGTAGCCGGATTTCTTGGATCATCCTCGGGAATCCCTGCTTCGACTTTCCCGACAAGATCAGCTCCCACATCAGCAGCCTTGGTATAAATACCACCACCCACACGGGCAAAGAGTGCCTGGGTGGAGGCTCCCATACCGAAGGTAAGCATCACTGCAGTAATCTCAATCAACTTTTCATGATCGGTCGTACCCTGGTGCACGAAAGTCAGCCCCAGCGCATGAAGACCGTTTTGCATATGCTCAGGGGTAAAAACAAATTTGTTCAGGATCCAGAACCATCCCGTAATGTCCAGTAATCCGAATCCAACAACCACCAGACCCATTACGGCACCGCTACGAAAAGCAACCTGCAGGCCCTTGTTCAAAGATTTTGAGGCTCCGTGAGCAGTCCGGGCTGAAGCAAATGTGGCGGTTTTCATTCCAAGGAAGCCGCAGAGTCCGGAAAAAAATCCACCGGTAAGGAAAGCCACCGGTACGAATGGATTCTGTACTCCAATATAAGCCAGTATGATCAGGATAATAAGCAGTACTCCAAACACCATGGATACCACTCGGTACTGCCTTCTGATGTATGCCATGGCCCCCTCCCGCACATACTTCGCAATTTCTTTCATCCGGTCGGTTCCTTCGGAATTCTTCATCATGCTTTTGAAGAACAGCCAGGCGAACGTCAGTGAAAGCAACGCAGCCAGCGGAAGCAACCAATACTGTGCAAAAATATTACTCATAACTCCAGGTTTAAGTGTTTAGTTTAAAAGGAAAAGCAAAGATATAGAAAATGCTCTTAGAATGGTATTAAATTAATCAGAACGGTAATAAATTGACAAAGGTCTGAAATGAACTTATATTTATAGAACTTTCTATTCGCAGAGCCATGAAAAGAACAGCATGTTTCTTCGGAATATTCCTTTACGGGGTGATCAGCGGATTTATACTTTCAGGCCAGTGTGATCCCGACACGGTAAACTGCAAGGATACGGGCGATCCGGGACAAATCTGTCCAGCGGAACTTCCAGATGCCGTTTTAAATGTGCTGTACGATGAGGTCGTCACCGTCATTCCGCCCGGAACATACACAGTGCCTACTGAACCACCCACAACGATCACCATCTTATATATTGTGATTGACTCCGTAAAAAACCTGCCGCCCGGCATTGACTATTTCCCGAATGCAGATATTTTTTATCCCGATTCGGCTTATTGCATACAGATCACAGGCACCCCCACCGACACAGGAGTATTTCAGTTGAAGATATATATCACGCCCTACATTGAAATCTTGGGGAATCCAACCCCATTCGCACAGGTTGCGGATACGACCTCCGTTACAATGACCGTGGTGGAAGAACTGGGAATCGATCCGCCGCAGGCGGATGAGTTCCGGGTATATCCCAATGTTCCGAATCCCTTTTCAGAGGGTACCCGGATCACTTACTTCTCGCCATACGGGGAAGAGGTTGAATTGAGCATCTATAATATGCTGGGGATCCTGGTCTACGAGGAATCGGAAACAAACAGTCCGGGTGAACACAGCTTTAATTTCGATGGCAGGGATCTCGAGCCGGGAGCCTATCTCTATAAAGTCTCCAACGGTAAGAAATCCATTACAGGGAGGCTCATCAAATCCTTCTAGAATCCCGGCAACTTCAGAACTCCAGATGCAGCTGCAGGGTTGCGCTGCGGGGAGGGCCGATGTCCCCGGGGCGTCCCAGGTACTCTACATTAAACAGATTCCGGACATTGACTGTCACCCGGACCATTTCTGTAATATCCCATCCCAGGCGGACATCCGTAAGGGTATAGCCGGTGGCATGCTCCTCCCAGTAGTCGGGAAATCCCGGCAGCAACAGGTTCCCGACCAGGGGGTCCAGGAAGACCTCATCCACACGGATCATCCGAGAATAATACTGAATATTCACGCCGGTGAACAGATGTCCGATGCCCGCTTCCATATCCAGCTTGGCCAGATGACGCCGCCGGTACTTCAGGATATGTCCCTCCTCCTTCACAATTTCTGCAGAATCCAGAAGCGAAGGATCAACCGGATTCATGTAGGTGTAGCCCCCCGACACCTGTAACCCGACGGGCCCGGCCTTCCCTTCGATGGAGAGGGTCCCGTCCATGCCCATGATTCGTGCCGACCCGATATTGAGGGCTTTGAATCCCACATCATCAAATGTGGGAATCCCATCCGGGTCCTCTGGATAAACCCCGAAAGTAAATTCTATCATCTCCGAATATTCCGTGAGGAAAAAGGCCAGATCGGCGAAACCGGTCCATGTTCTCAAGCTGATACCCTGCTTGATACCGACCTCGGCCGACCATCCCCGTTCCGGATCCAGGTCGGGATTCGGAAAGATTTTGAGTCCTCCGATATTGGTCGCCGTAAATTTCTCAGCCACGGAAGGAAACCGGTATCCCTGTCCCAGGGAGCCCCTCAGAAAAGTGGCATTTCCGGCCTGGTAATTGAGTCCGGCCCTGATTACCGGAAGCGAATAGTAGAGATCGCCATCCAGGGTGTTGATCTCCCATCTGAGCCCCGCGGAACCCTGGAGCCTTTTGACCAGTTTCGCATCCAGCTGGGAATACAGGGCCATATTGGACCCGGCGTGATCCTGATAAAGATTGGAAACGACCCGGTTCTTTGAGAATGAAAGGCCGCTTGTCCACCGGGTTTCCGACCGGAATCTTTTCTGGTAGCGATATTCGGCGTACCAGAGCTTCGATGCGCTGTTCCGTTCATCATTTGTCGTATTGTTCCGGACATTGTATAACCTCGTTTTTAAACTGTGTTTATCTCCCTGCTGGTTCGTGTACTCCACAAACGGATCCAGATTGTAACGGTTTCCGGTCACGGGGGTTAAAGAAGCAGGGGACTGCCGATATGCCCCGGAGTCTGCATTCTGCCAGAGCAGGAAATCAGACTGGTCCACATACATAGCACTGGTTGCCAATCCCACGGCCAGTCCCTGTATTTTTTCAAACCGGTACCTGAATCCCGCATTTCCCCGGATGCGGTTTTCATAGTCTCCTTCCCGGTACCCTTCATTTTTGTAATAGTTCCCTCCCAGTGTGAGATCCAGGTTTCCAATTTTTCTGAGATGGCTGAAGGAGCCTCCCGCCATCAGTGGCAGGCGATCCCGCCAGATCAACTCTTTACGGGAGGGATTCATGACCATGCCGCCAAACATGGTCAGCTCTGTGGATGGCTCATTGCCCGGAAAACGCGTACGAAGATTGACCACCCCATTCAGAGCTGAAGAACCGTACAGGACAGAAGAAGCGCCTTTGAGCACTTCCACCTGGTTCACATTTTCAACGGGCAGGTAGTTCCACTTGACATCCCCCGCATCGGCCGAGATCATGGGCAGGTCATCCACCAGTATGAGCACCCTGCTGCCGGCTCCGTAACTGAATCCACTCCCCCCCCTGATGCTGGGTTGTCCGTCCAGGATGCTGATCCCCGGGGTTTTTTCCAGGATCCCTTCCAGAGTCACGATATTCTGCCTGGTCAGTTGATAAGGTTTGATCACTTCCATCGAAACAGTTACTTCCGACAGTTTCTGTTCATATTTCCCGGCGCTGACCACCACCTCATCCAGCATTTGCCGTACAGGTTCCAGCGCAATCTCCAGCTGAACCGTCTCCCCTTCCCTAATGTTTACCTCATGACGCTGAAGTGCATATCCCACATAGGAAATCTCGATCAAATGGGTACCTGCATCCAGCTCAAGCGAAAAGTCCCCATCAGGATCAGTGATCGTTCCTGAACGCCTGTCGGCGGCAATATTGACCCCCAACAGAGGCTCACTGGTAACCGCATCCGTAATGGTTCCCTGTATCGATCCTTTTCCCTGAGCGGTCAGAGTCTGAACCGGGACGAACAGCCAGGTGGCATAGAGGCACAGAATGGTTATGCAGCGTAAATGCAAGATTCAATCAAATTCTTATATTTATGCAACTAAATTACCCTTTTTAACCCAAACCTCGACCAAAATGCAGCTTCACCAACATTTCGTCAGATCGGCGAAAGGTCATATGAAAAAAATGGCCATCAAGGACAAGACGACCCACAGCGACGTCACTTTTGCCCGTGCACTTATCGGGGCATTGATACTAACTAAAAAATTCAAAAAGTACGACAAGGGCTACATCGGCATTATGATCCCCACCTCGGCTGGCTGTGCGCTGGCATCGGTCGCAGCCCTGATGAGCGGAAGAGTACCGGTTATGATCAATTACTCCACCGGGGCGGAAAAAAATGTAAAATATGCGCAGGAGAAGTGTAACTTCAGGACTGTTATCGCCTCCAAAGCCCTGCTGGATAAAATAGAATGCCCGGTCATGGACGGCATGGTGATGATCGAGGACATCATGAAGAGTGTGACCACGGGTGATAAACTGGGTGCAGCCCTGAAAAGCAAACTGCCCACAGGAATGCTTCTGAACAGGATCCACAAAGGAAAAGACGATGACAATGCCGTCATTCTGTTTACCAGCGGGAGTGAGAAAGATCCGAAAGTGGTGCAGCTGACACACCGGAACATAGCTTCCAATGTTGAAAATTTAAGTGTACATGAGAATATCACAGAGGATGACATTCTGCTTGCCAACCTGGTCTTCTTCCATATCTTCGGACTTACAGTAAATCTCTGGCTGGCTTTCATAAAAGGGATGACTATGATCACCTATGCCAATCCCACTGAGTTCCAGACCATCTGTAACATCGCCAGGGAGGAGAAGCCGACCCTGATGGTGGGGACTCCCAGCTTTTTCTGGGGTTACCTTAAGAAGTCCGAGCCGGGTGACTTTAAAAGCCTTCGCCTTATGGTTGCCGGGGCAGATAAATGTCCGGATGCCCTGAGGGAGGGATACAAAAAGAAACACGGGGTAACCCTGCTGGAGGGCTACGGGGCCACGGAAACCTCTCCTGTGGTTTCTGCGAATACCCTGGAATTCAACCGCCCGGGCAGCATCGGAAAGATCATTCCCAACGTTCAGGTCAAGATCGAAAACCTGGAAACTGGCAAGGAGTGCAAAACCGGAGAGGTTGGAAAGATCCTGGTGAAAGGGGACCTGATCATGAAAGGATATCTGGGCCAGCCTGAACTTACTGCTGAAGCGATCGTGGACGGATGGTACAATACCGGCGACATGGGGTACATGGACGAAGACGGGTACCTGTGGCATTCGGGACGTTTCAAGCGTTTTGTGAAAATCGGAGGGGAAATGGTCTCTCTGGTTCAGGTGGAGAATGTGATGGAACAGCACCTTCCCGAAGGCGTTTCCTGCTGCATCGTGGAGATCCCCGATGAGATTAAAGGAGCCACCATCGTTGCCGCGGTGACCAAGGAGATCAATAAGGTGGCCATCCTGCGTAAAATGGGCCAGGAGCTTCCCAACATTGCCCTTCCCAGGCAGTTCTTTATCATCGAAGAGCTTCCCATGATGGGTACCGGGAAAATTGATTTCCGGACTGTTACCGAACTGGTCAACGACCTGGTAAACAATCCGGACGCCAACTGAAAACCGCTATGCTCACCCACGAAAATCTTCAGTTCAGCCTGGCTATTCTGTGGAGCATAGTGGGATTCGGAGGCTATTATTATCTGTCGCAGCGTATTCCCGGTAAAAGCAGGCTCGCAAACCTGAGTCCGATTCTGGACAGGCAGGGAAACCTGGTACTGATGCGGCGAATCCTCGGGGTCCTTTTCCTTGGAGGGGGCACCCTGCTGATTATCCGGTTGCTGCCCGGTCCCGGCCTCTTTGAGTACGGAATTTCATTCAGGTTCCGTTCGGCTCCCCCCTGGTGGATATGGTTGCTTATTCCCCTGATTCCGATCCTGGGTTATGCGTCAGCTCTGACACCTGTAACTCTGGAACACTATCCCCAGATCAGGGCCAGACACTGGACCCCTGCTATGATTGTGCTCAGCAGCACCAGCTGGGTGGTGTTTCTGATTGCTTATGAACTGTTCTTCCGGGGATTTTTGCTGCATGCCTTCCTGCAGCAGATGGATCCCGGTCCGGCCATTGCACTGAACACGGCAGTGTATGCCTTTGCCCATTTTTTCAAGGGACGCGCAGAAATTTTCGGAGCCATCCCTGTCGGGATTATCTTCTGCTATGCTACCATGGTCACCGGTAATTTCTGTACTGCGACGATACTGCATATTTTGATGGCCCTGAGCAACGAATGGTTCTCCCTCCGTGCCCATCCAGAAATGACCATTGTAAGGGCCACCTGACATGAAGGTATTTGTTTCAGGCGCAACAGGTTTCATCGGGATCCAGCTGGTCAAACGCCTGCTTGAAGAAGGCCACACGGTACATGCCCTCTACCGTTCCGAGTTCAAAGCCGATCTGATCCGCTTGCCGGGTGTGGCCCTTTTCAAAGGGGATATTCTGGACAGGTCCTCCCTTGAAAGGGCCATGACAGGGTGTGAAGAGGCATACCATACAGCCGCTTTTGCAGGTGTATGGGCCAGGGAAAAGTCTTTGATATACCGT
>CAYRLP010000112.1:0-7529 GCA_964424935.1 uncultured Bacteroides sp. | reverse complement strand
ATTCACAGGGTATAGAAAAGGCCCTGATGAAAGAATACGGCGCCCTGAAGGAATATCACCTGGAAGTGGTCCATGGACTGTTTGAAGACAAGAGCCATCAGGTGTTTACCGCTGTGGATGGCCTCTTTTCAGATCTTGCCGGCCGGCTGAAAAAGGAGCCTACCCTGAATTACGATTATGACTATGACCAGTTAATCTGTTTCGGGGAACTGCTTTCCACCACCATTATTGCACACTTCCTGGCGAGCTCGGGCCTGCCAACCCGCTGGATGGATATCCGCCGTTCCCTGAAAACCGACAACCAGTGGAGAGAGGCCCGGGTCAACTGGGATATTTCGGGTCAGCTGGTACCTGAACATTTTACCTTCGACGGGGAGAATATCCTGATTACCCAGGGATTCCTGGGCTCCACCATTAACGACCAGACCACCTCCCTGGGCAGGGAAGGCTCGGATTATACCGCGGCCATCCTGGCCCATATCCTGAAAGCGGAAAGTGTCACCATTTGGAAGGATGTGCCCGGTGTTCTGAATGCCGATCCAAAATACTTCGACGATACCGTCCTGCTGGACAAGCTCTCTTACCTGGATGCCATTGAACTGGCCTATTTCGGAACCAGTGTCATTCATCCCAAAACCATCAAACCCCTGCAGAACAAGAACATCAATCTGCATGTGAAATCCTTTGTGGATCCGGACGCTCCGGGCACCCTGGTGGGGAACCTGAGCTACAACAGGCTGATCCCTTCCTTCATCTTTAAAATGGACCAGGTACTGATCCGGATCTCTCCCCTGGACTTCTCCTTCATCAACGAGCAAAACCTGGAAGAGATCTTTGGGATATTCAGCAAACACGGCATGAAGATCAACCTGATGCAGAATTCGGCCATCAGTTTCAAAATGATCGTGAACAATGAAAAAAGAAAGCTCAGGCTGGTTACCGACGAGCTGGAGGAAAAGTACAAAGTGGCCTATCAAACGGGCCTGGAACTGGTTACCATCCGATATTTCGATCAGTCCACCATCGACCGGGTCATGATCAATAAGGAGTTAATTCTTGAACAGCGCGGGCTTCAGAACATTGAACTTCTGATCCGTGATCTTGGTTGATATTTTTATAATAAAAAAAGGGGTTATCTCTCGGAAAGAAGCCCTATTTTTGTCCCCTGTTATCTGATCCCGGTGATTATGAATATGAGCTCAAAGATGCGAACCCTGCTGTTCTGTCTTGTTGTTCTTGGTCAGGGTTGTCTTTTTCCCGGGATGGCCCAGCAATTAAAGGATATTGCCGAGGCTGAAACGTACCGGGGCGACTACGCCCTGAAAGGGGACCAGTTCGCCGTCTGGAACGGGCTTCATTATGTCCCGGTTTTTATCAAGGGCATCAACCTGGGCATCGCCCTGCCGGGAACCCAGCCCGGAGAGCTGGCTGCCACTGCGGAAGATTACCGGAGGTGGTTCTCTCTGGTTAAGGATGCCGGGTACAATACCATCCGCCTGTACACCCTCCATTTTCCAAGGTTTTACCAGGAATTGCGGGCTTTTAACCTGCTGAACCCTCAGAACCCCCTGCTTGTGCTTCAGGGAATCTGGCTGGAAGAGAACGGGACGTCTTCCGATCTGTACGATCTGACGGCAGCGTTTGATCAGGAAATCGGGGAGGTAGTGGGTGCCGTACACGGGGATGTGACACTGCCGGTACGTCCCGGCAAGGCCCATGGGATTTTTAACGCCGATATATCCCCCTGGGTCATCGGGTTTCTGGCGGGAAGGGAGATCTTTCCGGATGAGGTGCAGGCAACTAACCTGGCGCATGCGGGAGATACAGACTATGCAGGTCTGTTTTTTCAGCTTCAGGGGGGTGACCCCACGGAAATCTGGATGACCCGTCGGCTGGACAGCCTTCAGCAATATGAATACGAACAGTACGGGTCGTCCCGACCCACGGGATTTGCCACCTGGCCCACGCTGGATCCCCTTTTCCATCCTACGGAGCATTTGCTGGCCGGAAGCTCCGAGGACCTGGAGCAGATTGATCTGGCCGATCTGGTCCCCTCTGAGGAGTCAGCCGGCTTTTTCGTGGGCTACCATGCCTATCCCTATTATCCGGATTTTATAATTCAGGATCCCTACTACCTTGCAGAATCCGATGCATGGGGTCCCAACAACTACCTGGGCTATCTGAAGGATCTGAAGTCACACTACCAGGATGTACCCCTGCTGATAGCCGAATTCGGGGTGCCTTCAAGCTGGGGCAGCGGACACCATTCCCCTTCCGGTATGCATCACGGGGGACTTTCCGAGCTGGAACAGGGGGAATACACCCTGCGGATGTTCGATAATATCCAGGAGTCCGGTTGTTCCGGGGGGGTTCAGTTCTCCTTCATCGACGAATGGTTTAAACAGACCTGGATCACCAATCCCTATTCCGATAAACAGTATCGACATCTGTGGCATAACCTTACGGCGCCGGAACAGAATTTCGGGATTATATCCTTTGCCCCGCCACCGGTCCCTTTTACCTGGACCGGGAACTATCCGGATCAACCCATATCCGGGGTCCAGATGCACGCAGACTACACCTTTCTCCAGGTCCGTGTCCATATGCAGCCCGATTCCTACTCCGGGGATACCCTGTGGATGGCCTTTGACACCTATGAGCCGGATCTGGGAGAATCCCTGCTGCCCGGCGGACAATCCATCGGGATGACCCCCGACACCCTCCGGGCCGAATTTGCACTGCAGATCCCTTTGGACGGGGACCGGGCCGACCTGCTGGTGATTCCTGCATACGATGTGTACGGGATCAAGGATCCGGTAAGGCTGGATACGGTGGTCTCGGTACGCAGCGACCTGGGAGAGTGGAACCCGGTGAGGTGGAAAACCAACTATTTCTACAACACCACCCAGTATGTGGGCGAACTGCACAGTTCCACCTCCTCCGATCCCTATGAGTTTATGAACGCGGTCACCCGCTATCATGACAGTGTGGAGGTGCGGATTCCCTGGACCCTGCTGAATTTTCCGGCTCCCACCGAACGGAGGGCGATGCATTATCTGTCACACATGGAGGGTCCGGATCTTGTGATCGACCGGCAGGATACGCTTTCAAACGGAGTTGCCCTGTCCCTGGTTCTGCAGGGCCAGGTCTACCAGACCGCAAGGTATTCCTGGAACCCCTGGGGGGCGCAGGAGCTCCTTGATGAGCCACCCATTGAACGGAAAAAGCAGTCCTTCCACCTGTTGAAAGAGGGTCTTCCGTACTATAATTCTCCGCCGGTGGGACGGGCCGATACCTTCTCCCTGTTGCCTAATAGCATCCTGGAAGCGGACCGGGAGGAGGGCCTGTTGCGGAACGATTTCGATCTGGACGGGAATAACATGCAGGTTCTATTGTCCTTTGGCAGCGGAACCCGGCACGGGGGCCTCTATCTCCATCCGGACGGCAGCTTTCGCTACGAACCGGATCCCGATTTCCGGGGCGATGATTTTTTCATGTACTACCTGGAGGACGGATTAACGGCCTCTGCGCTGGTACCGGTCCTCCTTCAGGTGGACTTTCCCCTGTCTGCCGCGGACCGGGAGATGGTTATCCATACTTCCATATTTCCGAATCCGGGGAAGGAACGTTTCTGTGTCCGGATCGACGGGAACTTTGAGGAAGCTGACCTCAGGGTGACAGATGTGCTGGGCCGGGAGATATTAAACCGGCCGGTGGAGGAGGCAGTTACCTGGGTGGAAGTCCCGGATTGCCAACCCGGAATTTATCTCTTTATTCTGAATGTTGATAAAAATCAGGTATTTCATCGAATCATTATTGAGTAGCATACGTAAGAAAAGGATGGACACTACAGGAGCGCAAAATGAATATACTCGTTTGCGAAGATAACAGAATAACCCTGAAGGCGATCGAGTTTTCCCTGAAGAAGGCCGGATGGCAGGTCTGTAGGGCGGAAGACGGGATACAGGCCGTCCGCATCCTGAAGGAACAGCAAGTCGACCTGGTGATTACCGACATCAATATGCCCTACTCAAAGGGGCTGGAACTGGTACGTCATATTAACACCAGGATGAATCCAAAGATCCCGGTGATTGTCATAACGGGGATTACCAACGAGGAGACCAGAAGCCATGCCATGGAGCTTGGAGCCCGGGGTTACCTGACCAAGCCTTTTGATCCGAAAGTGTTGCTGAGGATGGTAAAATCCTTACTGGACAAACATTGATACATGCTATGCGGAGGTCACTGAGTTGTCTTGTACTTCTGTTATGTTCTCTGGTACACCTGTATCCGCAGGAACCATCCGTCCGGAATGATCCGGAACAGGAATTCGCCCGTATGCGGGAACTTGCCATCTCGGGGGATTACAGGACGGCCATACAGATAGGCAACCGGTTGCTGGAGGAGAACCCGGTCTACCATGATGCCGCCCTCTACCTGGCCAGGGTCTATGGATGGATATCCGAATTTGATTCGGCCTGGGCGATCCTGGACCCGGTGCTGGAGACCGATCCGGAACTGTATGAAGCCTTTGCCACCTGCGCCGATCTGGCCTACTGGGAGCACAATCTGGAGAAACTGGAATCATGTGCCGCCCGGGCCGAGGAACTGGAACCGGACTCGGCCGCTGTTTTTGATGCCTATAAAACAGCCCTGAAACAAAGCCTGCCTGGCTACAGGGAGCCGGAACTCTTTGCGTTCTACTCCTACGACCATTTTTCGGTACCCTATCACCGTAACTGGCATATGCTGACCGCCGGTGGGGAAATTCCCTTCAGCCGGGGGAAATGGATCCCTTCAATGAATGGCGGCTATCAGGCCGGAGGAGATGCCCCGGCAGCCGATCTGCAGATCAATCTGGACGCGTATATAATCCTGGGTACCCGGAACTACATCCTGCTGGGCTATGGGATTTCACCCAACGGGAGCCATGATTACTTCCCCGGCCACCGGGGGGTGGCCGAACTCTGGCAGGTGCTGCCCGGGGGATTTGCCCTTTCTGCCGGGTTACGGTACTTTTACTGGAACCGGCATTTCACCTACCTGACCTTTTCCGCGGAGAAATATGCGGGGAACTACTGGTTCGCGCTCAGGAATTATCTCTTTTTCAAGGAGTACGGGGTCTCTGCTTCCTACTACCTCAGTGCAAGACGCTATTTCAGTCAGGCAACCGATTACCTTACTCTCATTCTGGGATACGGAACGGCACCGGATGAACCGATCCTCGTGGTTTCGGACCTGGACCGGCTGAATGCCCTGTCCGGCAGGATCGAGTATTCAAAACCTGTGACATCCCGGATCCGGTTGCTGGCCATGGCCGGTTATTCCTGGGAGGAGTATACGGATCAGCAGTACCGGCACCGGATCCAGTTCAGGGCCGGTGCTTATTTCAGAATAATCAAGTGAAACGAAGGAACATATACGGGGGACTGATCCTGGTCCTGATCCTGCTGGTTTCAGACGGTACCCGCCTGCAGGCCCAGGCGGTACAGGACACCGTGCAGGCCGACAGCACACGGATGGAGACGCAGGAGCCGGAAAGGGGACAGCAGGGCATACTCTTTGTTTTCGGGAACAGGCTCCTGGAGCGTTTCCAGAAATCGCCGCTGTTCATTACGATCCTTTATTCCGTGATCCTATATTCCATCGCCACCCTGATTATCCTGCTGATAATGATTTTGATACAACGGACCAAACTGAGCCGAGAACAGAAGCTAAGGGATTACCTGATGGAACAGTATCAGCTCCTGCTGATGGATTACCTGTTTGACGGGACCAAGCGGGAAGCATCCTTTTTCAAGCTGGAACGTCTGGCCCGCAGCCGTATCAACCGGCAAATCCTGATCAACCAGATGATCGACCTGAGTGTGAACCTGAAAGGTGAGATCAGGGACGAGATACAAACGCTTTACCTGCGCCTGGATTTAAAACGGGACTCCCTGCAGAAGGCCTACAGCCGGAAATGGCACAATAATGTAAAGGGGTTCAGGGAGCTGGCGTTTATGAATATCCGCGATGCCAACGATCAGATCATCAGGAGCCTGAACTCGGGAAACGAGATCCTGAGAATGGAAGCACAGATCGCCATGGTCCGGCTTTCGGACGATAATCCATACGAATTCCTGGATCTGCTGAAGAAGCCCCTGTCGCTCTGGGAACAGGTCACCCTGCATGAATTGCAGATCCAGCATAACCTGAAGGTACCCGCCTTTAAAAAATGGTTCTTCTCGGAAAATGACAGTGTGGCTATATTTGCCCTGGAAATGGTATCCTGGTACAGGCAGAGGGGAACCGGGAAGGAAATCCTGAAACTCTTCGACCATGGGAATGAAAATGTCCGGGCAACCTCCTACAAGGTATGCGGGGACATCGGGCTTAAAATGGCACTTCCGGCCATGATCAAAAAGTACCACGGGGAGACCTTTAATAATAAGCTGGAGATTCTGACCGCCTTTGCCAAAATGCCCCAAGAAAAGTACCTGAAGTTCCTGAAATCTGTACTGGACCTGGAGGAGGATGTCCAGCTGCAGATCGAAGCGACCAAGGCCATGGAGAATACGGGGGAGCCCGGAATCTCCATGCTCATTAAGCTAATGAAGTCCAAATCGCCATATAAAAATTATCAGATCATTATTCGTCACGTACTGGACGGCCGGATCTATTAGCCATGGAAAGAGCTTTCGAAATACTGAAATTTATCGTGCTCAATGCCGTGTTCATTATTACGGCGCTGATCTTTACGGCCTACCTGACCCTGACCATCTTTTCAGCGATTTCCCTCCGGAAATATCTCCGGAAGAACAGTTACGTGGACTATAACTCCATTGTGGCCTCCCCTCTGGCTCCCTCCCTGTCTGTCATTGCACCGGCCTTTAATGAAAGGGAAACCATCATCGACAACATCCGGACCCTTCTTTCCCTCTATTACAACAACTATGAGGTGATTGTAGTGAACGACGGGAGCAATGACGATACCCTGGAAAAAATTATCCAGGCCTACGAAATGGAGAAGGTCAACTACTATTTCGATTACCGGCTGCCCTGTGAACGGATCAGGGGGGTGTATAAGTCCATGAACCGTTCGTTTAAAAAACTGACCGTGATCGACAAGCGCAACGGGGGCAAGGCGGACTCCCTGAATGCGGGATTGAACGTATCCAGAAACGATCTGGTGGTGAGCATTGATGCGGACTCCATCATGGAACCGGACGCATTGCTGAAGCTAGTAAAACCCTTTATGGAAGCCAAGGAAAAGAGGGTGATCGGGGCAGGGGGAGTGATCCGGATTGCCAATTCATGTGAGATTTCGGAGGGTCATATCCAGAGGATAAACCTGCCCCGGAAATTTCTGCCTCGCGCACAGGTCATGGAGTATACCAGGGCCTTCCTTATGGGCCGGATGGCCTGGAGCGAGCTGGATGGTTTGCTCCTTATTTCAGGGGCCCTGGGGATGTTTGACCGTGAGGTGGTCATCAGTGCGGGTGGATACAGCACCAAAACGGTGGGAGAGGATATGGAACTGGTGGTGC
>CAYRLP010000111.1:7066-7605 GCA_964424935.1 uncultured Bacteroides sp. | reverse complement strand
GGTGTAGGGGGTTGCCCAGTCCACATCCCATCCCATCAGGTTGTCCTGGGTCATCAGGCTGTTGTTGAAGTTCTTTACATCCCAGTCGGGGGTAAAGTGCGACTCGTCCACATAATCGGAGAGTCGCTCAATGGAAAATGGCAGGTTCAGCGCTTCCCGGTAAATATTGTTTACAAAGGTTTCGATCAGCGCAGGGTCGCTCCAGACCGCGGCATCGGAATAGGATGACAGCGGTTCCAGTTGCAGAAAGTCCTTCTCACAGGACCAGCTTAATCCGGCTAACAGGATCAGCACATATATCTTATGTAACTTTTTCATCGCTCAATGATTTAAAAGGTTAGCGTCAGGCCAAGGTTCACAATCCGCTGTAAAGGATATGCCGTACCGCGTGTAAGCTCCGGGTCGATCAGCTTTTCCTTACTTAGGGTCAGCAGGTTCAACCCATTCGCGTAAACGCGTATCCCCTGAACTCCGAGGGTGCTGTTTACACTGGCTGGCAGGGTATAACCCACCTCAAGGTTCTTCAGCCTGATATAATC
>CAYRLP010000111.1:0-7056 GCA_964424935.1 uncultured Bacteroides sp. | reverse complement strand
GTGTTCCCCTGGCTCCGCCAGTACTCGTTATCCCGGTTCCAGGCTCTGGGAAATTCAGAGCTGGGATTATCAGGAGTCCAACGGTTGTCGGCATAGTAGGAGTAGTAGTTCCCGATTTCACCCGATTCAACGCTGGTATAGACCACTGCCCCGGCCGTTCCCTGGAATAGCAGGGAAACATCGAAGCCGCCCACGTAAAGGCTTGCTGACAGCCCTCCGGTAAAACGCGGGAGTCCGCTCTTCTCGTTCCGGACACGGTCCAGACCGTCGATTACCCCGTCATCGTTCACATCCTCAAATATGACGTCGCCGGCCATGGCTCCGTCCCAGTGCGGGTAGGCATCCACGTCGGCCTGGGTTTCAAAGACACCGAGGGAATTATAGTAAAGGTTCGATCCCATGGGTCTTCCTGTGGATTGCTGGTAATCAGGGATACCCGGGGTTTCATCCCAGAACAGGATCTCGTTCTTGGCATAGCTTCCGTTGGTGGCGATCTCCCACCTTATATTTCCCGAACCTCCCCTGTAAGAAAGCACATATTCGAATCCCTGGTTCAATACCTCCCCGATGTTTTCCGGTGGAAGTTCGAAACCCGCCGTAGCCGGGACTGATGCATTACGCCGCCAGAGGATGTCCGTTCTCAGGTTGTGGAAGTAATCCGCCTCCAGGCTCATCCTAGCATCCAGGAACGTGGAATTGAACCCGATGTTGAACTGGTTGGCCACCTCCCAGGTAACTTCCGGATTGGGAACTGCATCTTCGTACAGCAACTTGTTGTCGTTGCTGACGCCGAATACATAACTCTGACTGGCAAAGGAATAAAGGGCCAGGTACTTGTACTCCTGCAGTGAACCACTGTAGTAGATGCGGTCGTTCCCGGTCTGTCCCCAGGAAGCACGGAGCTTCAGGTCCTGGAGGAAGTCGATATTGAAGAAGTTCTCTTCGGATATCCGCCAGCCGAGGGATACACCGGGGAAGAAGCCCCAGGCATCATCGAATATATAGGAACCGTCATAGCGCATGACCACTTCAGCGAGGTATTTATCCCCATAGCTGTAGTTGAACCTTCCGAAGTAGCTCCTGCGCGCAAATTGCGAAGCGGAACCATTGTTGGACATATACTGGTCGGTAGCTCCGGCGAACAGCTGGTCAATCCCGCTGGCCGTGTAATTCTTCCTGAATGCGGTCATCCAGTTGTTCAGCCCTTTCTGGTTCTCCGTACCCACCATAACCTTGACCAAGCTACTGCCGAATTGCCTGTCATAGGTGGCGTAGGCATTGTAGGTCAGTTTGTAGTCGTCGTTGGCCCACTGGGTCAGCTGGGGGGATGCAAGACCACGCTGACCTTTTTCAAGGAGCGGCTCCCCGTTCTCATAGGTCACCCCGTCCCAGGAATAGAGGTACCAGGGGGTCTGGAAGAGTTTACGGTAACGGAACCGTTTGTCATAGGAGAAGTTACCCTGAACTGCCAGTCCTTCCACCCAGGGGATTTTCACATCCAGGCGGAGGTTGGTCTCCAGGTAGTAGTTCTTATCATCGTCGTAGCCGGTGGCATCCGATACCGTGACCACGGGATTATGCCCGTATTCAATGTCAGGACCGGGCATCCCATTGGGCCAGTATGCAGGCATATTGGGTTTCCCACGCATAAGCATCCGGAAACTATCTCCCTGGCTTACGGTCGGGAAATGCCGGTTTTCGGACCGGGCAGCCACGTCGAAGGATATGGAGATGTTGTCGGTGATCTTCCCGTCAATGTTGCTCCTGAAATCCTGTTGCGTATAATAGGTCGCACTGTTGTAATACACTGCATCCTGGAAGCGGTTCCCGAAAGAAAGGTAATATTTCAGGTTTTCACTTCCGCCTGATATGGATACATTCTCGTAATGCTGCATGGACCAGGGCTTGAAGGTCTCATCAAACCAGTCGGTGTTGGGATGGCCCCAGGGATCCGACCCGTCCTCGTACATACGGATATCATCCTGTGAGTACAGGGAATACAAACCTACGCTGTTGTCCCCGTAATACTTGATCTCGTTGAGCATCATGGCATAGGTGGCTGCATCGGTCATATCCGGGATCACCGTTGGTTGCTGGGCACCTATATTCATGTCAATGTTAATGGTGGGTTTACCGACTTTCCCCCTTCTGGTGGTAATCAGGATGACCCCGTTGGCAGCCTGTGTTCCGTAGATGGCTGCAGAGGCATCCTTCAACACCGTGAAGGTGGCAATGTCGGCCGGGTCCAGCCGTTCCATACTCCGGTTGGGGATCCCGTCGATCACAACGAGGGGATTGTTATCCCCCAGGGTATTGGCACCCCTGACCCGCAGGGTAGCCCCATCGTATCCGGGTTCGCCGCTTCGGTTGTAGGCAAACAATCCGGGCACCTTTCCAACCAGTGTATTACTGAAGTTGGTCGATGGGGATTGTTTGAGCTCATCGCCCTGTACCGCACTCACCGCACCGGTCAGACTGGCTCTGGAAGCCGTACCGTAACCGGTGACCACTACTTCATCCAGGAGAGTTGTACTTGGATTAAGTGTCACATCGATCTGGGTCCGCCCACCCACCGGGATTTCCATGGTTTCCATACCCACGAATGTGAAAACCAGTACAGCCTCGGCGGAAACATCGATGCTGTAGTTTCCATTGGCATCGGTGATGGTCCCGTTCGTAGTCCCGCTCTCAACAATGTTCACCCCCGGAACGGGAGCTGCATCCTCCGAACTGGTAACGGTACCTGTGACGGTCACCTGTGCCGTGATTAGATTCATACCTGACAGGAAGAGAGCCAGGACCGCAAATAGCCATAGGCGCCTCCACCCTGTCAAAAAGGAGAGTTCTTTCATAGTTTAGTGTTTTAGATTAGCATTAGTAGTTGGCCCGTGCTAATGGGTTAATACAAATTAGGGCTATTCCGGAGATAAGGGGAGTTCAAAATCTTCAGATTTTGTCACATTCTGGGATAAAAAGGAAACAAATCGTTCAGAAATCACTACAAATTCGGCATCATTTTCTTGAGTAAAGTGAGAAAATCCCTATATTGCATAATGCCATGGGTCGCTATAAATTCATAGTAATTATACACCTTGCATGCCTTCTGACTCTAAATGGCTGGGGCCAGTCAAACAATCTGCTTTTTGAAACTCTTCCATCGGGAGTAACCAGTCTTAATACACGGGTATTTGACCTGATCCATGATAACCGTGGATTCGCATGGTTCGGGACGGATGCCGGATTATGGCAATATGACGGTTATTCCATCATCCGGGTACAAACAGAAGAGGAGGAGATGTCCCAGATCCTGGGTACTACCGCTGTGGAAGCCCTTGCCATCCGTGACAACCATACCCTCTGGATCGGGACGGAAGAGGGACTGATCCTTCTTGATCTGAATAGCTGGGACATGGAGCGTCCGGAAGAATTCTGGGGTATCCGTATCAGGACCATGCTGCTTACCGGTGACACACTTGTATGGCTGGGTACATCGCATGGCCTGTTCGGCTACAACCCTGAAACAGCTCATACAGTAAACTATAACCAGGTAAATGCGGGTCTGAGCCAGAATATGATTCGTGCTCTTTACAGGGACTCGGACGGGAATCTGTGGGTCGGGACTGAAGATAAATTCAATGTGCTGCCGTCCGGCAGTGACAGGTTTATCGTTTACGATCTGAAGAAATCCTACCGGCCGGGCATGCCCAATAATATGATCCTGGATATCCAGCCTTATTCAACGGGTAACGACTCATTACTGCTTGTTGGAACCCAGACCGGCCTCTGTGTCCTGAACCGTTTCAATCAAAGCATAAGAACCTTCAATCTGACGAATTGCGACCTGACCAATGAAGTCATCAAGTGCATGTATCCGATGGATGAAACAAGGGTCCTGCTGGGCACCGACCTGGGCCTGAATGCTTTGGATATCCGGACTGGGGAAGTCGACCAGTATTACCACAATCCCTTTAATCAGAATTCAGTCACGGACAATGAGATATGGAAAATCCGGTCTGATCCCAACGGCGATCTTTGGTTCGCCACTTCCAACGGTGTCAGCCGGCTGAAAATCTCGGAAGAGTTGTTTGAATACTTAACGGTAATCTTTGAAGAGGAGGGTCAGACCTTTGGCACCCGGGTGGCCGATGTACAGGCCACTGAGGAGGGCATGCTCTGGATCGGCACATCGAACGGATTAATATCAAGCATGCAGGCTCCGGGTAGTTATACAGCCGCCTACGATAAATTCGAGAAAGATGCCCTTTCCATAGATAATATTAATACGTTGACCACCGATAACTCGGGAAGGGTCTGGATTGGCAGCATGGCCGGGATCAATATATGGGACCCGAAGGAAGGGAAACTGCATATCCCACCCATGGATGAATATTCTTCCTTCCGTAAATCATCTACCTATATCAGCGCCATCCTGGAAGGTTATGATGAGTTTTTCTGGATTGCCACCTGGGGTGGAGGCCTTTATAAAACCAACAGGCTGGATAATAACCTGGAAGACATTCGGATCCGGTACGTGGCCGACATGAACGGCTGGGTCGTGAAGGGTGCCCAGTACCTGTTCTCCATCGACGGGAACCATATCAAAAGATTCAATGTCAACACCGAGAAGGTGGAACAACTCGACATTTTCCGGGATTACGTGGGAAACGAGATATTTACTTCCATGTGTTTTGCCAGAAACGATGTTCTCTGGCTTGGCACCCGGAACAAACTCCTGAGTTATCAGGTGGAGACAGATCAGGTTCAGGTGATCCCGATCCCCTTCGGAGAGGAATTTATCATTACCGGGCTGATTGAGGACAGGGAAGGTATCCTGTGGGGCTGCAGCAGCAATACACTGTTCAGGTATGAGCCTTTCCAGCGTGGTTTCGAATTCTTTCATATTCCGGTCAGAATACCCATTAAGAAGTTTTCGCCTTCCCCCTTTAACCTTAGTCCCGACGGGAAAATTATGGTTTCCGGATATAACGGCATACTCCGGTTCGATCCCGGCAAGGTGGGAAACAGCGTGCCCGAGAAAAATGTGACCCTGACCAGGCTCAGAATTAACGGAGAGCTTGTTCATCCCAGTGTCCCACTGGGAAAAAACATGATCCTGACCAGTCCGTTGTCCATGACCACCAGGCTGCACCTGAGCTATATCCACCGGAATTTCAGTATCGAATTCTCTTCCTTCTCTTCCAGGGGGAATGAAATGCAACAATATGCATTCATGCTTCAGGGCTTTGATAAAGACTGGAGGATTACCAAACCGGGATCCAACACGGCCGAATACTCTAACCTTCCACCAGGCAGGTACACCTTTCTCGTAAAGGCGAATAGTCTGGACCCGGGTGCACCCCTGACCTCGATGTCTCTCATGGTGGACCGGCAGGCCTGGCTCAGCCTGCCTTTGCTGATCACCTATTGTCTGCTGGTCTTGTTCCTGGCTGGTATGTTCCTTTACCTGAACCGTATCCGGAGGAAAGACAGGGTCCGCCTGTCCGCCATTGAACAGGAAAAGGAAAGGGTCGAACTGGTCAATACAGCGAAGACCAAGTTTTTTGTGAACATGTCCCATGAAATGGTAAGTTCGCTGGGACTGGTTATTGATCCCCTGAAAGGAATTCTGGCAAACAGGGAGATCAAGGGTACCCTGAAATCTTCGTTAAAATCGATCTTGAAAAACGCCCAGTTCCTTAAGATTTATATCGACCAGCTGCTGGATTTCAGGAAAATAGAACTCGGGAAAACTCAGGCCAGGCTGGACATGAGCCTGGACCTGGTCCATTTCTGCAAGCAGGTCCTGAACATCTTCAAGAACAAGGCCCTGTCCAGGGGGATCAGCCTGAAATTTCAGTCAGAATTTTCCGAGTTATGGATAGATAGTGATCAGGAAAAACTCAATTCCATCATTCAGAACCTGGTTTCCAATGCCCTCCAGTACACCCCCTCAGGGGGCGATATTGTCGTCCGGCTCAGAAGTTCCGGACCGAAAGAGCTGGTTCTGGAAGTACGGGATAACGGCACTGGTATTCCCGAAGAATACCAGCAAAAGGTCTTCGAGCGTTTCTTCCAGCTGGATAATTACCAGGGTACAAACCGGGGCATGGGTATCGGGCTGACCATCGTGAAGGAGTTCACTGAACTTCTTCACGGAAGAATAACACTCAGCAGCACACCCGGCCGGGGTACACTGGTCCAGGTATTCCTTCCCAACCTGAAAGGGCATCCTGTAGAAAGCGATGGCCCGATGCAGACCAAAGTGTACCTGGACAGGGATGATATTCAGGAAGTCAGGGGAAAACAGCAGGCCCTTCAGGATATTAATGAGAAACTCGTTCAGGTACTTGTTGTGGACGAGCATTTTGAACTATACGAATACATTCACGGGGATCTGAACGAAAGATATACTGTAATCTGGTCATCGGATGCGGAGCAGGCCATGGAGAAACTGGAAGATATCAGTCCTGGAGTGATCATCAGCGAATATCAGCTCCCTGGTATGGATGGATTCACGTTTTGCAGGAAGCTCCGATCAAAAGTGAAAACCAGGGGGATCCCTTTCATTTTGCTGACCACGCTTACGGAGGCGGTTAGTGAGGAGAAAGCCAGAGATGCCGGGGTGGATATTTTCCTGGCCAAACCAGCCGACCTGTCGGTTCTTGAAGCCAACATCTCAAACCTGGTTAAAAAACAGAAGCTAACAGAGGATTTCATTTCCCGTCACCTGATGATCAATGAAACGGCGGGGGATCCCGCCTCTAAAGAAGATGTCCTCCTGGAAAAGGTGGTTGAATACATCCACGAGCATATGACCAAAACACATATATCCGCCGACGAGATCAGCCAGGCGGTGGGTATCAGCCATTCCAGCCTCTACCGGAAAATAAAAGACCTTACCGGGATGTCCATTAATGAGTTCATCCGTTATGTCCGGTTGCAGAAAGCTGAGAAGCTGCTGGTGGAAAAAGGACTGTCCGTATCGGAAGTCATGTTCCAGGTGGGATTTACCAATCACTCCTATTTCTCAAAATGTTTTAAGATGCAGTACAAGCA
>CAYRLP010000110.1:0-7616 GCA_964424935.1 uncultured Bacteroides sp. | reverse complement strand
GTGTTGGGACAGATTTCAAGCAATTCATCGGAAGATACCATTCAATTTCCCTTTGCTTCGATCGATACCTATTCTGTAACCCTGGAAGTGGAAAATGAAGACGGCTGCAGCGGGGATCTTACAAAGGCCGTGATTTTAAAACCGGTTTATGAACTGTCAAAAGACGGAGAACTGGAGACCTTTGACGATCAACCGGCAGATTGGCTGGTGGATTCCGAGGACCAGCAGGAGAGCTGGGTACTGGGTGAACCTGATTTTTCGGGGTTTGAGCCCGTTTCGGGCGATCTGGCCTGGTACACGGAGCTGCCCCAGAGCACCACGTATCTGGAGAATTCATGGGTACAGAGTCCTTGCTACGATATATCGGTCATGACAAGTCCGATGGTTCTGGTGGATCTGATGAAGAGTTTCGTTCCCGGTACAGACGGAGCTGTCATGCAATACCAGCGGAATCTGACGGACGGATGGATTACCATCGGTGTGGTGGATGAAGGACTGCACTGGTACAATAACTACGGGATATTCAATGAACCCGGAGGTAGCAGTTTCGGCTGGGGACTTTCCCAGTTCACGCCTGATGCTGCCTGGGTTCATGCCGGCTACGCCGTGGATGGTCTTGCAGGCGCTGCCTATGTGAAATTCCGAATTGCCATCGGAACAGGGGGGAGGCTGGCCATTGGAAACCAGGGATTTGCCTTCGATAACTTCTTTATAGGTGACCGGGCCAAAAAATCATTGATTGAGCATTTTACCAATTCGACCAGCAGCGAGGCCATCGCAGCGGATCAGACCGTGGAAGAGTTTGTAACGGACCGTCCCGACCAGGTGGTGGATATCCAATACCACATGGATTATCCGGGCGAGGATCCCATGAATCTAAACAATCCAGAGCCTCCTCGAACACGCGCTTTCAATAATGGGGTCCCTGCAGTACCATATGCAACCCTGAACGGCGGATCCGGACCCGAGTTCCGTTTCGATTTTTCGGATCCATCGGAAGAGCCCAGCGACGAGGCCTTAATGAAATCTACCCTGGATATTCTTCCATTTGAGGTGGTCCTCAACGCCAATTTCATGACAACTAAATTGGAAGGGCGGGTTACGGTCCAGTGTAAATCCAATGATTTCAATTCCAATATCCAGCTTTACATAGCGGTCGTGGAAAAGTTAGTTACTGCCTATACCGGAGCAAACCAGACAACTGAGTTCCGGAACGTGGTCCTGGATATGCTTCCTTCAGTAAGCGGCAAGCTGCTTGGAAATGAGTGGGGACTTGGCATTTCAAAGAACCTTGATTTCAGCTGGGATTATGCATCCTATCTGGAAGATATGGAAGACCTGGTGCTGGTTGCATTCATTGTGGACAGGGATCATGACAACAAGATTGTGCAGACCGTGCAACTGGAATACAGTCCGGGCACTGCTACAGAGGAGAACATGGTCGAAAACAACACCCTGTCCGTGTACCCGAATCCGGCCCGTGAATTTGTCTATATTAACTTCGGGACAGAGGTTGAGGCTGGGGGTGAATTAACGATTACAGATCTTTCAGGAAGGTCCGTACTTTCCATGAATGTGATGCCGGGACATACGATCCAGAAAGTGGATGTTTCCGCCTTACCACAAGGGCTATACCTGGTACAATGGAAGAAATCGGGAGTCCTGATGGGCCGCGGGAAACTGGTTCGGTCGCACTGATTATTCCGCAGATTGAAGTACCCGGGCAAATTCCTCCCCGAAACGGATCAGTTGATCTGAGTCTTTCTTACCGGGATGGAACCTGGTTGACTGACCTTCACACACGATTTTCAGTTTGAGATTCTTCAGGTGATTCTCAATCAGGCCGATAGCCTCCCCGCTCCATCCAAAGGAGCCAAAAGCTGCAGCAGGCTTTCCCTTATCACGGATGGGATTGATCACCGAGAACAGTTTGTAAACCGGCAGCAGGGTGTTCTGATTGATGGTGGGGGAACCTACGATGAGGCCGTCTGACTTCACCACCAGTTCTTCCAGATCCCCCAGCATCATATTCTCAATATCTGCTAATTCCACGTGCATCGATTCCGTTTTCTTCAGTCCCTTCGCGATAAGCTCAGCCATATCTCTGGTATATCCGTATGCCGAGATATAAGCGACCAACACCCTGTTGTCTTTGCGGATCTCATCCAGGTAATTGCTTGCAAGTTTAAAGGAGCGGTCAATTTTTTCCTTCCAGCCGGATCGGAGGATGGGGCCATGACCCGGACAGATCATATCGACCGGAAGAGTCTTGATCTTCTCAATGGCCTTTATCATAAACTTGCTGAAGGGTTTTAGTATTACATCGAAGTAGTAGTCAAAGGCATCGCTGTAATCACCCACCAGGTCATCAAACATACTTTCATCAGCATAATGGGCACCAAAGGAGTCACAGGTGAACAGCAACCCTTCTTCTTCCAGGTAGGTATAAATGGTGTCCGGCCAGTGCAGATTAGGAGCTCCGATAACCCGTAACATTTTATTCCCCAGATCGATAACATCTCCATCCTTCACTTTCAGGGAGGAAAAGGGCAGGTCCACCATTTCTCCCAGGTAGGTCAATGCCTGTCCGCTTCCCACCACGGTGGCTTGGGGAGCCATCTCAAGCAGGTACTTGAGTGAACCTGAATGATCGGGTTCAGTGTGGTTGCAGATGATATATTCGATTTCCGAGGGATCCGTCAGCTGGAGTAGTTTTTCCTTAAAATCCGGCCAGTATTTCTCCTTGACCGTTTCAATCACAGCCTTCTTGTCCGCATCGATGAAGTATGAGTTGTAGGTGGTTCCGTATTTGGTCTCCATCACGATATCAAAGGTGATTAGTTCGTGATCGAGAACCCCTATCCAGGTAACATCCTCACTTACCTGAATGATATTTGTTTGTATCATGATACGGTCCGTTTTTAGGTTCCTAATATAACCAAAAAAGCTGTCCCACCGGAGTGGGACAGCTACTGAAAACTCACAATCTGAATGTAACGGACCTAAAATCTTCGTTTTTATCCGCAGCCACCGGAAGTAGCCGGTTTGGCGGTTTCTTTACTTTCTTTAGCGGTTTCTGTTTTCTTTTCGGTGGAGCAATCGCCGCTCTTGGTGGCTTCTTTTGTTGTCTCGGCTTTCTTTTCAGTTTTCTCGCCATCTGCCTTTTTCTTCGGATCATCGTCCTGAAGAGAGATCAAGGTCTGGGCATTTTGATTGGCGGCTATCACCGGAACGCTGAGTCCTCCTATAAAGAGGGCAAGTGCTAAAACGGCTAATAATTTTTTCATGTTGCTTTCTTTTCGTTTGGTACTAATCGCAAGATAGGGGATCAGGAAAGCAGTTTTTGTTAAGGGGATGTTAAAAAAAGAGTTTAAGGTCTTTTATTTGAAGCGGGCGATCGGGGTGATTCCTCCAAGGACACGCTGTCCTGGTTCCACATGAAGATTTACATCCAGGGGCAGGTACAGGTCTAACCGGGAGCCAAATTTAATAAATCCCATTTCCTTGCCCTGAATGGCTTCCTTACCCTCGCTGGCATAACAGCAGATTCTTCGGGCCACATAGCCGGCAACCTGCCGTACAAGCAGGGGTCCGTAGGGGGTCTCGATACCCACGGAACAGCGCTCATTCAGCTCAGAAGATTTGGGATGCCTGGCCACCAGGTATTTTCCGGGATGGTATTTCTTATAAGCGATCTTTCCCATTACCGGGAAGTAATTGATGTGAACATCATGGATGCTCATAAAAATGGAAACCTGCAGGCATGGTCCGTTCAGGTATTCCTTCTGCTGAGTCTTTTCAATGACCACTACTTTCCCGTCGGCCGGAGCGGTTATGATTCGCTCGTCCCGGTAGGGTAGCCTGGAGGGTACGCGGAAAAAGCGAAGAACCAGGATCAGGATGACCAGTGAGAAGACAGAAACAAAGTAGTTCATCTGGTAGGGAAGGAAGAGAGCGGTTCCTGTCACAAGTGCCAGCAACAGTAACACGGTGATAAGTACGATCCATCTTCCCTCTCGGTGTATCTTGATCATCTTAGAAGCTTTAGAAACACGACCAGGAGCAAAACAACAGGAGATACGAAAAGCAGGGAGTCGAACCGGTCCAGGATGCCTCCGTGTCCGGGCAGAAGTTCCCCTGCGTTTTTCACTTTCACCGTCCGTTTCAGTCCGGATTCAAACAGATCCCCTGAAAGTCCCAGTACAGTGACGGTCAATGAGATACCAAACCAGGCCCAGGGTGCCCCCAGTCCTGTCAGTTTCCATACCATCCATCCCGCCAACATGGTGAACAGAAATCCACCTGCAAATCCTTCCCAGGTCTTACCGGGCGACAGCAAGGGAGTCATTTGATGCCTTCCCAGGAGTGATCCGGTCAGATACGCAAAGGTGTCGTTGATCCAGACCAGGGCAATCAGAGAAAGTGGCAGGTGATACCTGTACATGGAATCAACCTGCATCCAGCCCAGCACCAGGAAACTGGCAAGCGGCAGGGCCAGCCAGAGGAAGGCAAGGGTGCCTGCCAGAGTAATTCCGTATCTGAGTACGGCGATGAACCAGATGGCTCCGGGAAGCAGGAACCAGAACAGGCTCAGATGGAATTTAAACACGGCATAGGCCAACAGGATCAGAAGGGCGCCGGGAAGTGCACGAAACCAGCGGACCGAAAGATCCCTTTTCTGCAGGAGCCCGAATAGTTCCCTGAGGGCCAGGAGATAAAGCACCAACAACATGGCACAGAAGGTTTCGGGTCCTAGCAGAATGGAACCTGCCACCAGAACAATCAATAGAATTCCGGTCAGCGTACGTATTAACAGCTCCTTCAATTGGCTTCAAATTCCTGGATCAGTTTTTTAGCCCTGATCACATCGTCGCGATTTACGTAGAGCTCCACTACTCCAAATTTATAGCTAGAGTTCTGCTTATTTACTAAAAAGGACTGAATGTCGTGGTTGGTCAGCATCTGCCTGACCAATTCAGCATGATAAGGTTGACCTGATGAGAAGATATGAACCAGGTTGGATTCCACCTTTATACCTTTTGGGAGTTCGCGGAATCTTTGCTTTTTATTTCTTCCACCTTTTTTTCCGGAAGAGCATCATGACTCGACCAGGGTCGTTTCCCGAAAATCTTCTCCAGGTCGTCACTGAAAATCACCTCTTTTTCCAGAAGAATTTCCGCCAGCTGTTTCAACCCTTTCTTATTCGTTTTGAGTATGGACTTGGCCCGCTCATACTGGGTGTCAATCAGGATTTTTACCTCATCATCAATGGTTTCAGCGGTTTTTTCACTGTAAGGCTTGTTAAAGGCGTATTCCTGCTGACCGCTTGAATCATAATAACTGCGGTTACCAATTTTATTGCTCATACCAAAATAGGAGATCATGGCATAGGCCTGTTTCGTAACCCGTTCCAGGTCGTTCAGCGCACCAGTGGATATACGGCCGAATGTCAGGTCCTCCGAGGCCCTTCCACCCAGCGTGGCACACATTTCATCCAGCATCTGCTCCGTGGTGGTAATCTGCCGCTCTTCCGGCAGGTACCAGGCTGCTCCCAGGGCCCTGCCCCTGGGAATGATGGTTACTTTTACGAGCGGATTCGCATGTTCAAGGAGCCAGCTGATGGTGGCATGCCCCGCCTCGTGCCAGGCAATGGTCCTCTTTTCCTCCTCTTTAATGATTTTGTTTTTCTTTTCCAGTCCTCCTATGATGCGGTCCACGGCATCCAGGAAATCCTGCTTATCCACTGTTTTTTTGTTTTTCCGGGCCGCAATCAGGGCGGATTCGTTACAGACGTTCGCAATATCCGCTCCTGAAAAACCGGGCGTCTGCTTTGCCAGAAATTCCACATCCACCGATTTATCAACTTTAATGGGTTTGATGTGTACCTCGAAAATTGCTTTGCGTTCGTTCAGGTCCGGAAGCTCCACGTGGATCTGACGATCGAAGCGCCCGGCCCTCAGCAGGGCCTTGTCCAGCACATCTGCCCGGTTGGTGGCAGCCAGTATAATCACCCCACTGTTGCTCCCAAAACCATCCATCTCGGTGAGCAGCTGGTTCAGGGTGTTTTCCCTTTCATCGTTGGAACCGAAATTAGGATTTCGTCCCCGGGCACGGCCCACAGCATCGATCTCGTCAATAAATACAATACAGGGTGCTTTCTCTTTTGCCTGTTTGAACAGGTCCCTGACCCTTGAGGCCCCCACGCCTACGAACATCTCCACAAAATCGGAACCGGACATGGAAAAGAACGGAACACTGGCCTCTCCAGCCACGGCTTTTGCCAACAGGGTCTTACCTGTACCCGGAGGTCCAACCAGCAGGGCGCCTTTGGGGATTTTTCCTCCCAGGTCCGTGAATTTCTTGGGATTCTTCAGGAATTCCACAATTTCCCTGATTTCCACTTTGGCTTCCTCCAGTCCCGCCACATCATGAAAATCCACCTTTACGCTGGTCTCCTTGTCAAAGATCTGTGCCTTCGATTTGCCGACGTTGAAGATATTTCCTCCTCCGGCACCGCCACCGCCTCCCATGCGCCGCAGCATGTAAATCCAGATACCCATGATCAGGAGAAAGGGGATGACCCATAACATGATCTCACCCAGGTAGTTTCTGCGCGTACTGGTCGTATAGGTCGGTCGGTTATCTTCGGGGAGTTCGTTCATGATCTTGTTCAGTTCCCCCACAAAAACATCCTGACTGATGATGGTGAAATAGTACTGCGGGACCGGTTGGCCCAGCACGGAATTCGCCCTGTTGGATTTTATATCGGAATATTTGGGATCATTCAGTTTCTCGGGTTTGATATAGATCTCCACCTTTTCTTTGTTCACGATAACAATCCGCTCCACATCGCCCCGTCTGAGTATTTCGAAAAAACGGTTGGAGTCAATCTCTTTCAGGTTGTTTCCGGAACCTAAAAACTGTATCCCTATCATTACCAGAAGAATAAGCCCGATAATCCAGTAAGAGCTGAATCTGGGTTTACCGGGTCCTCCGGGACCTCCTGGTTTATTCCCCGGTCTATTCCCCGGCCTATTTCCCCCCGGAAGATTTCCGGGTCTGTTGTTTTTATCTGCCATAATCTCTTTTTACTTTGTTTCCGTCACCTTTGTTACCTTTCCATCGGCCCAAAGTTCCTCCAGCCTGTAAAATTCCCTGAACTCTTCCTGGAATACGTGTACCAGGGTGTCGAAGAAGTCCAGCAGAACCCACTGACAGTTTTGTAAGCCTTCCACGTGATGGGCCTTGATCAATGCCTCTTCCTTTAGTTTCCTTTCGATGGATTCTGTAATCGCCCCAACCTGGGTAACAGATTCACCGTGACATATAATGAAACAGTCGCAGATGGAGTTTTCAACTTCACTAAGATCGATGGAAACGATTTGATGCCCTTTTTTCTCTTTGATCGCTTCTAGGATCAACCCTCTCTTCTGCTCCACATTAACTGAATCGCCTTGCTCCATCAAACTTTTTGTTAACAAAGGTAATCAATTTAGCCGTTAACATTTTAAGTGGCTATATTGTTGATTGCTTTATCTTTTTGTCAAAAATTATACCATGGACCTGCGATGGATCAAATATGACAGCGTCACATCGACCAATTCGGTACTTTCGGG